>NZ_JBSFDW010000003.1:303486-437435 GCF_053594115.1 Streptomyces sp. NPDC001970
GTCCGGCGGACCGAGCGGTGCGGTCTGCCCGAGCTGGGCGGCGCCGCGGGCGTCGTCGGCCTCGCCCCGCCGCAGCCGCACCGCAGCCGCACCGGCCGGGCCGCGTCCTACCTGTCGTCCTAGTCCCGGCCGTCCTCGAAGACGAAGAGCGGTTTTGCGCCATGTGCGGGTGCTTCGGCGAACGCGATGGCTTCTGTGAAGCGTTCGAGCGGGAACGGCTCGCCTTGGGGGATGCTCAGCACTTCATCAGCGACGAGACTGCGAACCTCGGACAGCGCGCGCAGCGCATCCGCAGGCGAGGCAGTGCCGAACCAGCGGTTCAGCCAGAAGCCACGGACTGCTTTGGTCTCGTAGATGACCGAGCGTGCCTGCAGCGGGATCGTCAGCGCTGCCGGGTCAGTCTGCCGATGGGTGGAGAGCGCGCCGTAGACCACGACCTCTCCTCCCGGAGCCAATGCCTGGGATACCTGGGCACCCACCTGGCCCGCGACACAGTCGATGGCCTTGCGCACGCCGGCCGATCCTGCAATCTCGGCCACACGCTGCAACAGGTCCTCGTCCTCGGTGCAAATGACCTCGTCACCACCAAGCGCCTTGATCTCCTCGACGGCATCGCGCCGCCGCACGACATTGATCGTGCGAATACCCAGATGCCTGGCCAGCTGAATGACGAGCCGGCCGACGGTGGAGCCCGCAGCCGTCTGCAACAACCATTCACCCGGCCGTACGTCGAGTTCGCGAGTCACCAGTAGCAGCGCGGTCAACGGGTTGACGGCGAGCTGACAGGCGCTGGAGTCGCTCAGATGGTCGGGGACCGGCAGGAGCCTTCGTGTATCGGCAACAAGGTATTCCTGCCAAGTGCCGGCCACATGGGGCCCGGGTATCGCCGGGACAGCAACGGCCACCACGCGCTCGCCGATCTTCAGTCCCTCGGTATCCGGGCCCAGGGCCTCGATACGGCCCACGCATTCCATGTGACCACCGACAGTGGGAAACTCGGGGGAGAAACCGTAGCGGCCACGCAGCACGTGCAGATCACTGGCGTGAATCGGAGTCGCCTTCACGCGGATCAACGCCTGACCGGCTTCTGGCGTGGGAACAGGCCGGGATTCCAGCCGCAGGACATCGGCCGGCTCGCCAACCCTTCCGGCTACGAGCGCGCGCATCGATTGAGGCATGAGTGACCTTTCGCCTCTCAGCGCCCGACGAACTCGGCGGGCGTTCTGGACAGGAACAATGCCGATGGCGGCATCCTCGTCGGCGCCCAGGCTTCGGACGTTTCTTTCTCGACGGAGCAGGCCCGTGCGCAGTGCGTCATCGGCGTCAGGTCCCCTCGAGGCCTTTACCGACTCGCCCAGCATGATCATGTGAGCGAGCTGGGTTCGTGCGGTCCATGAGGTCCGTGATCACGACCGCTTGCCGCAGCGAACTGATCTGAGGTCGGGGTGGAGGATCGGCGAACGGATCGGATGCCTGAAGGTGTCGGCGAGATTCTTGACGAGCGTCAGTGTGCTGTCAGTCATCATTGATCACCTCGATGGACTGGACCCCGGGCGCATGCCCTGCCAAGTCCGCCGCACGCACCGCACCCGAGAGCCCCTGGAGTCCCCGACATCACGCTAGGCGCCCCTGACAGGCTCTGCAATCCAGCCTCCGACGGCTCCACCTGGTCGCCGGTCCGTATTGCTGCAGGCGAAGGAGCGAGGTCGGCGTAGCGACTTTGGCCGGGAGCTGCTTTGGCGCGAGTGATCATGGCCCCGTAAGCTTCCGGCGCGTCGGGCAGTCTGTTGAGCTGCCCGGTAAAGCACGACGTTGGGGCCATGATCTTCGAGGCTCGCGCCAAAGTGGCCGGCTAAAGTCGTGGAGCCGACCGCCCCAGCCACAGAGGGTGTCCACGCGCTTCCGTACCTTGGTGACCGCCCCATGGCGGCGTTCCGGCCCTCACATCTGCGCGCCTGGATGCGGCAGTTGGAGGAGACCGGACGCGCGGCCTCCTACCGGCGGTCCATCTTCGCCAACGTGTCGGCCGTGTTCACGGCTGCTGTGGAAGACCGGATCATCGCCGAGAACCCATGCCGCGCCCGCTCGGTTCGGGCGCCGTCCCTCGACGGGCGCAAGGTCAAGCCGTGGTCCGTCGACCGCGTCATGGCCATGCACGAGGCACTGCCGGACGCCTACCAGGAGATGGTGTCGCTGGGGGCGGGCTGCGGCCTTCGGCAAGGCGAGATCTTCGGTCTGGCTCTTGAGGACATCGACTTCCTCGGCGGTACGGTGCGCGTCGTCCGGCAGGTCAAGCTCATCCGGGGCTCGGATCCCCGGGCGGGCCCTGACCAGGGTCCGGGGTGGTGCTACCGCCCGCCCGCACCGCCTCGTACGCCGCCAGCAGCCCGCTGACCCTCTCCGGGTCGGCGGGCTGCAGCGGTTCCCGGACCGGACCGGCGGGCAGACCCAGCGCCTCGAGCAGCGCCTTCGTCGTCACCGTCCCCGGCAGCCCGGACGCCATCATCAGCTCGGCGAGCGGGAGCGTCACGCCGTTGAGCCGGGCGGCCTCCGCCGTACCGCCCGCGTCGAACGCATCGAGCACGGCACGCAGCGGGCGCGGCGCGACGTTGGCGACCGTGCTGACGAAGCCGGCGCCGCCGACCGCGTACAGCGGCAGGTTCAGCTCCTCGCAGCCCGAGTAGTACGCGAGCGAGGTCCCGGCGATCACCTTCGTGCTGCCGAGCAGGTCGTACGCGCAGTCCTTCACGGCCACGATCCGCGGGTGCCCGGCGAGGCGCAGCATCGTCTCCGGTTCGATGCGGGTGCCGGTGCGCCCCGGGATGTCGTACAGCATCAGCGGAACGCCCACCGCGTCCGCGACGCTGAGGAAGTGCGCCTCGACGGCGGCCTGCGGCGGCCGGCTGTAGTAGGGCGTGACGACGAGCAGCCCGTCGGCGCCCGCGGCCTCCGCGGCCCGGGCCAGCGCGGCGGTGTGCCGGGTGCTCGCACTGCCGACCCCGGCCACGACGCTCGCCCGGTCGCCCACCGCCTCCCGTACCGCCCTGACGAGCGTGGTCTTCTCCGCGTCGGTGGTCGTCGGGGACTCGCCCGTCGTGCCGTTCAGCACGAGCCCGTCGCAGCCCTCGGCGACGAGATGAGCGGCGAGCTTCTGCGCTCCGGCCAGGTCCACGTCGCCCGTGGCCGTGAAGGGCGTGATCATCGCGCACAGGGCACGGCCGAAGGGACGTGGGCGCCGGGTGGATTGAGGGCGTTGTGTGGTCATGGTCGCAGTGTCGGCCGCCCGGCCGTGAAGTTCCACTTAGTTCTGCTCGGGGTGAAGGGCAAGAAATGCTGAAGAGTGGGCCGGCGGCCCGGTCACCCCCCGAGCCGATCCGGCGCTCCTGATGCTCGGAGCGACAGCTTGAACCCGTCGTGGCTGCGCGCGAAGCCGAGGGACGCGTAGAAGCGGTGCGCCTCCGCGCGCCGCTTGTTGCTCGTCAACTGGACCGGCGCGCAGCCGCGTTCGCGGGCCCGCTCCACGGCACGGGACAACAGCTCCCGGCCGAGACCGGCGCCGCGCCGGTCGGACCGGATCCGCACGGCCTCGATCAGGGCCCGCTCGGCGCCGTGTCTGCCGAGGCCCGGGATGTACGTCGCCTGCAGACAGCCCACGACCGTGCCCCTGTCCACCAGGACCGGCATCTCGTTGCGGTCGTCCCGCTCGATGGCGGCGAACGCCCGCTCGTACCCCTCGTCGACGACGACCGAGGCCGGGTCGACGACCGTGTCCTCGTCGGCGAGGAGCGCGAGGACCGCCGGGAGTTCCCGGCGGGTGGCGGGGCGGAAGATCATGGCGGAGTGTGCCATGAGGGCGCACTGGTGTTCGTCGCCGGGGCAGGATAGGTGCATGATCCGTGCCGCGCGCCTCGCCGCGCTCGCCGCGCTCCCCGTGCTGCTCGCTCTGGCCGCCTGCGGTACGGAACGGGTGGGCGGACCGCCCGCCGCCGACGGCGCGGCGCCTTCCGCCACGGTAGGCGCCCCGGCGCCTACCGGCGACCGCTCCGCCCTGGAGGCCCGCGCCCGTGCGATCGGGTCCGCGATGGAGCTGATCTACGTGACCGACGTGGACGGGTTCGAGCCGGCGAAGCAGTCCGTCGGTCCCGCCGGCCACGACGGCTTCCAGAGCACGTACGTCTCGCCGTCCGACTCCGCGCAGATCCGTCTCGTCGTGGACCGGGGCTCCCTCACCGGTGCCAACTGCCCCTCCCGCCCGGTGGATTCGGCGTCAGGTGCCCCGGTGACCTGCGAGCAGGACGGCCCGGCCTGGTACCGCAGCACACCGGAGCGGCACGAGTACGCCCGTGACGAGGGCGGCCACGTCGTCCAGGTCGCCGCCGACCGCTCCGTGGACCGCGCGACCCTTCGCCGCGCCGTCGAGTCCGCCCACCGCGCCGACGACACCGAGCTGGACGCGGTCCTGCCCGCGGAGCCGGCGGCCCCCGCATCGCCGGTGGAACGTGGCGATCTCCCGCCCGTCGGCGACGGCGCCCCGAACAACGACGTGGGGGCCGGAGGCTGACCCGGCATTGACGTCAACCTTGGTCGAGGTTTCACGATGGTCGTCGAAGCGACGCGCCGCACGGGTGCGACGGCCGAGGAGGACCCTCATGAGCGTGCAGTTTTCCCCCGTTCCCGACCTCACCCGCCCCGGTGTCGGCGCGATCGGGATCAGCAGCTGGCGCGTCGGCTCGCCCGAACGGCAGAAGGCCGCCGTCGAGGCGACGGCCGCCGCCTGGCAGCGCCGCGGCTGGCCGGATCCGGGGCTGCTGTCCTACAGCGTGTACGCGAGTGACGACGGAGAGGCCCTGCTGCACTACACGCAGTGGGCGGGCGACGACGCCTTCCACGAGTTCCAGCGCACCCGAAGCGCCTTCGAGGTGGAGTGGAACGCCGAGGTCGACGCCGCCGTGCCCGGCATCGAGCGGTTCGGGCTGCACGCCCACGAGCTCTACCGCAGCGGCCGGCGCGCCCCGGGCGACCAGCGGGTCCCGGGCTGTGTCGTCATCGTCGAGGTCGACTTCGACGGCCCGGACACGGCGCGCCTGCGCGCCTGGGTCGACGCCGTGTTCGCCGCCCTGGAGAGCGATCCGTACACGCACCCCGGCGGCATGGCGGCGCACTTCCACATCCGTACGGACGGCACCCGGGTCGTCAACTACGCCGAGTGGGAGAGTGCCCGGGCGCACCAGGAGGCGCTCGAGGCCCCCGGCGACGGCATCGGTTCGCGCACCGAGCAGTGGGAGCGCGTACAGCACTATCCGGGGCTCACGGGCAGCCGCGTGACGCGCTACACGCCCGCACTCGGCATGAGCGCGGGCGTGTAGCGCACGGTGCACGACGCCTACGGGCGGAAGCGCAGCACCTGCGGGTCGTGGTCGCTGTTCTGGTCAGCGAACTCCGCGTTGATGTGCACGCTGTCGTAGCTGAAGTCGTCGATCGACGGGCTCGTCAGGATCTGGTCGAGGACCTGGCTGTTGCCCTGGTAGACGTAGGAGTAACGCTCCCCGCGCGGCAGCGACTTGATCGCCGGGTACAGCACCCCGCCGTCGGTGAGCGCCTTCGTCGTCTCCGAGAACTCGAAGTCGTTGATGTCGCCGAGGACCACGACATCGGCACTCTGCTGCACCTTCAGGATGTCCTTGACGAAGGTGTTGACGGCCTGCGCCTGCTGGAGGCGCTTGGCCTCGGAGGAGCGGACCGGCGGCTGGTGGTGCGAGGTCAGCCCCTCGTCGCCGCCCTTCGAGCCGAAGTGGTTGGCGATGACGAAGACCGTGCGGCCGCGGAAGACGAACTCGCCGGCGAGCGGCTTGCGGCTGCTCTCCCAGGCGGTGTTCGCCGGGTCGATCCGGCCGGGGGAGAGGGTCAGGGCTGCGCGGCCCCGCTCCTGGACGACACGGGTCGCGGCCGTCGCGGTCCCGCCCGTGCGGTCGGTGAAGGAGACCCGCTCGGGGTTGAAGAGGAACACCTGGCGGATGTTGCCGCCGGGCTCGCCGCCGTCCTTGTTGTTCTCCGGGTCGACCGTGCGCCACTCGTACGCCGGGCCGCCGGCGGCCGCGATCGCGTCCGTGAACTTCTTGACCGTCTCGTCGGCGGCGACCGTCCCGTCGTTGGTGGCGCCGTTGTTGTCCTGGATCTCCTCCAGGGCGAGGATGTCCGGCGAGGCGAGATTGTCGACGACCGCCTTCGCCAGCGTATCGAACTTCTCCTGCGGGTCGGACGGGTCCAGGTTCTCCACGTTGTACGTGGCGATCGCCAGCTCGCCACGGTGCTGCGGGCGCGTCGACTCGCGCTCCAGCTCGCGGTCCACGACCGTGCCGAGGGTGCGGGCGGTGATCGTGTAGCCGCCGAACTGGTTGAAGTCCAGCGGTCCTTCGGTCGTCCCGGACAGCACGTCTCCGACGTTCGCCTTCGGGAACGGCTGCTGGGCGAGCGGGACCAGCGACTGGATCTGCAGCCGGCCGGTGTTCTGGGAGTCGTACGAGCCGTAGCGCGTGCCGCCGCGCCAGGTCGGGTTCTCCCAGGGCTTCACCGTCACCCACAGCTCGGCGAACGGGTCCGTGGCGCCGACGACGCGTGAGGTGCCGATGCGCACGTTGCTGCCCTCGAGCGACTCGTAGTAGTCCAGGGCGTACGAACGGGGCGCGAGCGGCAGCGCGTTGATGCTGTTCGCGGCGGCCGGGTCGCCGGCGGGCGCGTACGCCGGCGGGACGGTCCAGCCGGAGACGGTCACGGCCTCGGGCAGGGCGTTGCCGGAGGACACCACGGTGACGGTCGGCTTGGAGATCTGGGTCAGCGACTGGTTGCCGGAGCTCAGACCGCCCGGGACGAACTCGCCGACGGTGCCCGAGACCTTCACCGCGTCGCCGGCGGCGACGGTCGGGGTCGAGCCGGTGAAGACGAAGATGCCCTCGCTGGTGGCCGGGTTCGCGTCCGCCTGGGTGTCCTGGATCCAGAAGCCGCGCGAGGAGCCGTACGTACGGACACCGATGACGATGCCCTCGACGTCCGTGACCTGCTGCCCGACGAGCGGGCTGACGCGGGTGGTGCCCTGGATGTCGTGAATGCGTACGCCGGCCGTGGCAGTGGAGACGTCGGCGTCGGCGGCGGCCGAGGAGGAACCGGCGAGCAGGCCGGTGGCCAGGGCGATGGCCACGACGGATGCGACGGCGGCAGATCTCGGTATCGAAGGCATCGGAGAACTCCGGAGTGAGGGTGAGGGGTGGTTCGAATGTCTACGCGCGTCAATCTCTTGGCACGGCACGCCACTTGTCAAGACCTGTCAGGTATACGGGGGTTGACGCGTTCATGAACCGGAAGGCTTCGGGTGAAATGCGTCTACGCTGGGTGCCGCCCCGAGCCGGTACGCGCAAGCCGAGGAGAGCCACCAGATGCCAGGAGACCGCCCCTCCGGACGCCCCGCCCTGCCGCCGGTGCGACTGCACTCGGAGACGGAGTTGGCGCGCGACGCGCTGGGCACGCCGCTGTTGTCCCGGGCCGTACGCCTCGCGCGCTGGGCCGGGCAGGAGACGAGGGTCGGTGCGGGCGGGGAACTCGTGGACGAGCAACTTCCCGCGGCTGCGGAGGCGTTGGGGCTCCGGGCGGACGAGGACGGAGCGGCGGACGCCAGCGAGGCGTGGCGGGTCGCCGTGGACACGGGCCTCGTCGAGGTCATCGACCCCGACGAGGAGGGAGAGGGCAGGGACGGGGACAAGGACGCCGGGCTGGGCACCGTCACCACGGGCGGCAATCTGTCGCTGATCACCGGCGGCAGCCCGCAGGACGTGCTCGCGCTCTGGCAGGACGCCTTCGACGTGGTCTTCGCCGACGCGATCGCACCCGCCCTCGACGACCTGTCCGAACTCGTCGACGAGGACGGCGGGATCGACTTCGAGGCCCTCGGCTGGAACCCCGACGCGGAGGCCGAGTCCCTCGAGAGCGTGCTCGCCAACCTCTACCTGCTCACCGCCACGGAGGGCGGGGCCGGGGAAGGCCCGGTGCCGCTGCCTGTCCTTGCCGCATCGGTGGTCGTGCCGGACGGCATGGGGGAGCCCACCGACGACGTCCTCGAGCAGGTGTCCGACGCGATGATGCGGCTGGACGACCAGTTCCGGCTGCTGGAGCCGATCGGGCTGGTGGAGTACCGGCCGGTCGACGAGGCGCTGATGGTGGAGGAGCGCGCGGAGGGCGCGGAAGGCGCGCCGCAGGGGGACGACGAGGACGTCTCGCGGTACGGGCTCGTGAAGCTGACGCCGCTCGGGCTGTACGGGGTACGGGCCCGGATGCTGGAGGCCGGAGCGGTCGCGCCGGCGGTGGGTGACCTCGTCGGCAGGGCCGCCGACGCGCTGCTCGACGGGGTGGCCCACTACCCGGAGGCGGCGGCGCGCGCGGAGACCGTGGCGTGGCTCGCCAGGCGCGAACCCGCTGACGCGGCCAGGGACCTGCTCAGCGCCGCCCGCGGCGCGGACCGCGGCGCTCCGCTGCGGCGGCTGCACTGCCAGCAGGCGCTGTCGCTCCTCGGCGCGGACGCCGAGCCCGCGGTGCGCGACGTCCTCGACGACCGGGAACTCGGCGGACTCGCGCGTGTGTGGCTCGCGGAGCGGGGCGCGAAGAACGTGCCGGCGCCGCCGGAATCCATGATTTTCTGGCTCGCCATCGACACGATCGCGGCGCAGCTCGACGTCGAGGGCGACCTGGAGGAGCTGCAGGACCTCGTGGAAGGGCTCGTCGGACGGCACAGCGGGTTCTTCGAGGCCGCGTGGCGGGTGGAGCATCCGGCGACGGCGGACGTGCTGGAGGCGATGGGGCGGCTGCACCGCGACAGGACGACGGCGAAGGACGCGCGCAAGGCGGCCTTCAAGGCGCGCTCGCGGCCGGAGGCGTAGCGCCGGGCACTGCTGCGCGGAGCCTTTGCCCTCCCTGCCCCTTCCCGGCTGTGTCGATGCGCGGCTGTGTCGATGCGCGGCTCCGCCGCGCGCGGGGCAAGCTCTCGGCCCCCGGTCCGGGTCTCGGCCCCGAACCCCCGTTGCGGGACTGCCCGAGGCCCTGCGGCGCGCCGCCCCGGCCGCGTGGAGACTTCCTGTGCCCTGCGGCGCGGGGCCCGCCAGAGCGGCTCTGTGTCTTCCGGGACTCTCCCCCGACCCTGCTGCGAGGGCTCCTCCCCGGTTCGTGCTTCTCGCGGCGCCTGGAGCGGCCGGCACATGTGGTCGCCTGCTCCCGGAACGAGGGCAAGGCCCCCTGGACACCCGGTCGCTCACCGGTACCGTCCGGTTGACCCGGGTGCCCGTCCTCCAAGGCCGGACGGGCACCGAAGGCGCCCGGGTGGGCGGGTTCACGGAAGCGGGTCTGTCGGTGCCGTGTGATGTCGCGCGGTGTTCAACTGGCGTTTATGCGTGAGCGGGAGCGTTGCCCCGCAGACCGCAGACCGCAGACCGCAGACCGCAGGACCCGCACCGCCGCACCGCCCGACCTCCAGGCACCATGCCACCACCTTCCCGCAGGAGACCGCGATGCCGCTCAGCCGCAGGGAGTTCACCCGACAGTCCGCGCTCACCGGCGCGGGAGTCGCCCTCACCGGTGCCGTCGGCGCACTCGCCACTGCACCCGGCGCGCTCGCCGCCGAGGACAACGCCGAGGGGACGGCCGCGGAGGCGACCCGCGGCGACGGCCACGGCCACGGCCACGGCGACACCCACGGCCCGGGCTACGGCCCCCTGATTTCCGACCCGAAGGGCATCCTCGCCCTCCCCGCCGGGTTCTCGTACCGCATCGTCACCCACAGCGGTGTCACCAAGCTGGAGTCGGGCGAGTTCACCCCCGCCAAGCACGACGGCACGGCCACCTTCGAGGGCCCCCGCGGCGTCACCCTCCTCGTCAACAACCACGAGCTCAAGGGCCCGCGCACGAACTACGAGTACCCCGTCCCGCTCGCCGACGGCCTCGTCTACGACCCGACCGCGGCCGGCGGCTGCACCGTCGTCGAGGTCCACCGCGACGGCCGCACGGCCGAGTGGGTCGGCATCTCCGGCACCTCGCAGAACTGCGCGGGCGGCCGCACTCCGTGGGGCACCTGGCTCACCTGCGAGGAGACCGCCGACCGGGCCGGCGAGAACGGCATGACCAAGGACCACGGCTACGTCTTCGAGGTCGACCCCTACGACCGCCGTGCCAACCGCCACCCCCTGCCGATCAAGGCCTTCGGCCGCTACGAGCACGAGGCCGTCGTCATCGACACCAAGCGCGGCCATGCCTACCTCACCGAGGACGCCTCCGGGCCCAACGGCCTCTTCTACCGCTGGGTCCCGCCGACAGGCTTCCAGCACGGCCGCGGCCGGCTGCGCCACATTCCCGAGGACGCCGGCAGGCTCCAGGCGCCCAAGTGCTACGACGCGGGCGGCCGTTTCGTGGACGATCTGTCCCGCGCCACGAAGACCGGCACGGTGTACGGCGTGGACTGGGTCGACGTCCCGGACCGTGACGCGAAGACCGTGCCGGTGCGCAAGCAGTTCGGCGATGCCGGGGTCACCCGGGCCCGCAAGCTCGAAGGCATGTGGTGGGCGGACGGCGGCGCGTACATCGTCTCCTCGTACGCCCGCGACGAGAGCCCGGGACAGGCGCACGACGGCCAGGTCTGGTTCTACGACCCGCGGCGCCGGACCCTGACCCTCAAGCTGCTGCTCGGTGTGAACGCGGACCCGTCGCAGGACGGCGCGTACGACGGCCCCGACAACATCACCGTCTCGCCCTACGGCGGCCTGATCATCGCCGAGGACGGGGAGGGCGTCCAGCACCTCTTCGGCGCGACCGAGCGCGGGCGTACGTACCCGATCGCCCGCAACGAGCTGAACATCGGCACCGAGGAGGAGCGGGAGTACAGCGAGTTCGCCGGCGTCGTCTTCTCGCCCGACGGCCGGACGCTGTTCGCCAGCATCCAGACTCCGGGGATCATGCTCGCCATCACGGGCCCGTGGAAGCGGGCCCGCTGAAAAACCCTTGGCACGAGCCCTGCCTGCGTCCCTAGAGTGATCCATGTCCAGGTGCGCAGGCAGGACCTGCTTCCGCTCATAACGGGGAGGTCACGGGTTCGAGTCCCGTCGCCGGTACTCGTGCCGGTGTAGCTCAGGGGTCGGAGCACCACACGTCGGTTCCGCCGAACTGTCCTCTGGACGCCACAACTTCATGCACCTCCCGGTGCGCAGGCCGCGGTTACTTCGTTTGCATCGAATCCGTACCGCAGCCGTCCTGATCTCGGGAGGCTCAGCATGCGATGAGGGTGCCCGGTGCGCAGGCAACGGATACTTCGGGATCTGGAGGTTGCGGGTTCGAGTCCCGTCACGTCTTCAGGAGGCGTGTAGCTCAATCGGACAGAGCACCGGACATAGGCACCGTCGCCGACTCCTGATCTCGGGCGCCCCTCTACGTGCTGCGCTTCCTCTGGAATCCATGAATTCGGGGGAATTCACATGGCACGCTTCAACACCCGTACGACCCGGCCCCGCGCGGCCTCGCCCGTGAGGACGACCGGGCGCACCACCGTCACCCACCAGGGCGGCCTGGGACACCTTCGCGACGCCAGGTCCGAGCTTTTTCTGCTTGCCCTCGCGAACTTCGTCTCGCAGCAGACCTTCTACGAGACCGGCGACACCCGGGACGGCCGCTTCGCCGCCCTCGTCCGCACGCTCGCCGTCGAGGACCCCGCGTGGACCGCGGGCCTGCTCGGCTGGCTGCGGGGCGACGCCAACATGCGCACGGCCTCGCTCGTCGGCGCCGCCGAGTACGTGAAGGCCCGGCTGGACGCGGGCGTCACCGAGGGCCCCGCGAACCGGCAGGTCGTCGCGTCCGTGCTGCGGCGCGCGGACGAGCCCGGTGAGCTGCTCGGCTACTGGACCTCGCAGTACGGGCGCGCCGTGCCGAAGCCCGTCAAGCGCGGTGTCGCCGATGCCGTACGCCGCCTCTACAACGGCACGTCGCTGTTGAAGTACGACACCGCCGCCAAGGGCTACCGCTTCGGCGACATCCTGAACCTCGTGCACGCCTCGCCCGACCCCGACAAGCCGTGGCAGGGCGAGCTGTTCCAGTACGCCCTGGACCGCCGGTACCACCCGGACACGGCCGTCCCGCCCGCCTCGAACCGTACGCTCACCGCCCACCGGGCGCTGATGGCGCTGCCGGTGACGGAGCGGCGTGCCGCGGTCACCGGGCCGGACGGTGCCGAGCGGCTGGCCGAGGCCGGGATGACGTGGGAGGCGCTGGCCGGATGGCTGCAGGGGCCGATGGACGCGGCGGCCTGGGAGGCCGTGATTCCGTCCATGGGTGCGATGGCGCTCGTACGGAACCTGCGCAACTTCGACGAGGCCGGGGTCTCGGACGAGGCCGCGGCGCGCGTCGCCGCGAAGATCTCGGACCCGGAAGTGGTCGCGGCCTCGCGGCAGTTTCCGTTCCGCTACCTGGCCGCGTACCGGCATGCCCCGTCGCTGCGCTGGTCGTACCCGCTGGAGAAGGCGCTCGGACACTCGCTCGGACGCGTGCCGGAGCTGCCCGGGCGGACCCTGATCCTGGTCGACCGCTCCGGCTCGATGTGGTCGCGGCTGTCCGACCGCTCGGATCTGAACCGGGCGGACGCGGCGGCGATCTTCGGTACGGCGCTGGCGATGCGGGCGGCCGATGCGGATCTGGTCGAGTTCGGGACGAGCAGCCGGCCCGTGGAGTACCGGCGGGGCGAGTCGGTGCTCAAGGTGCTGGAGCGCTTCGGGGACCTCGGCGGCACCGACACCACCGAGGCGGTGCGCAAGCACTACCGCAGGCACGACCGGGTGCTGATTGTCACCGACGAGCAGGCGATGTACAGCCACCACGGCGATCCGACGGGGCAGGTGCCGGCGGGCATTCCCGTCTACACCTGGAATCTGGCGGGCTACCGCGCAGGTCACGGCCCCTCCGGCACGGGTAACAGGCATACTTTCGGGGGTCTGACGGACGCGGCATTTCGGATGGTGCCGCTGCTGGAGGCCGGTCGTGACGCAAAGTGGCCGTGGGTGGGGGCTTGAACCGACAGTGGCCCGAGGGCGCATACTTCGGGTAATGACAAAGTCAGCCGGATCCCGGCGCCACCTGCCCTCCAGTCCCTTCAACCGCCCCACCCCGGTCAGCCCTCCGATCGAGCAGTTCGAGGTCGGAGACCGGGTTTCGCATGATCAGTTCGGCCTCGGAAGAGTCATCGCAGTCGAGGGCGGCGACGCCGTCCTCATCGACTTCGCGGGACGACAGGGAAGAATCCTGAGCCCGTTCACCAAACTGGCCAAACTCTGACCAGGCCGGTTCTGGGGCCGCCGCACCCGCGGCGACCCCAGGACCCGGTCTGCGTGCCTGTACCGCCGCGTGGGCGCCTCAGAGCGCCTGGGCGGCGGGCTTGACCATGCCGCGGACCGTGCGGGACTTCACGAACTCGCCCATCGCGGTCATCTCCCACTCGCCGGAGAACTGGCGGATGAGCTTGGCCATCATGACGCCGGTCTGCGGCTCCGCGCCGGTCAGGTCGAAGCGCACCAGCTCCTCGCCCGTCGCGGCGTCCATCAGCCGGCAGTACGCCTTCGCGACCTCGGTGAACTTCTGGCCGGAGAAGGAGTTGACCGTGAAGACCAGGCCCGTCGCCTCGGCCGGGATACGGCCCAGGTCCACGACGATCACCTCGTCGTCGCCCGCGCCCTCGCCGGTGAGGTTGTCGCCGGAGTGCTTGATCGCACCGTTCAGGATGGACAGCTTGCCGAAGTAGCAGCTGTCCAGGTGGTTGCGCTGCGGACCGTACGCGATCACGGACGCGTCCAGGTCGATGTCCTTGCCACGGAACGCGGGCTCCCAGCCGAGACCCATCTTGACCTGGGAGAGCAGCGGGCGGCCGCCCTTGACCAGGGAGACGGTCTGGTTCTTCTGGAGGCTGACGCGACCCTTGTCCAGGTTGATCTTTCCGGCGCCGGGCGCGGGGGCGGGTGCCGGTGCGGCTGCCGGTGCGGCCGCCGGCGCGGGGGCGGGAGCCGCGGCCGGCTCCTCCTCGACCGAGACGCCGAAGTCGGTGGCGATGCCCGCCAGCCCGTTCGCATACCCCTGGCCGACCGCGCGGGCCTTCCACGCGCCGTTGCGCAGATAGATCTCCACGATCACCAGCGCAGTCTCCGCGCCCAGCCGGGGCGGGGTGAAGGTCGCCAGCACCGAGCTGTCGTCGGCGTTGCGGATCGTGGCCGTGGGCTCGATGCCCTGGAAGGTCTGGCCTGCGGCATCCGGGCTCGCCGTGACCACGATCTTCTCGATTCCGGGCGGGACGGACGCGGTGTCCACGATGATCGCGTCGGGCGCCGCGCCGCCGCCGGAGCGGTGGGTCACGCCGGGGCCCGCCGGCTGGTTGTAGAAGATGAAATCGTCGTCGGAGCGCACTTTGCCGTCGGCCGTGAGCAGCAGGCCCGATACGTCGAGCCGCACCGGAGCGGCGACGTCCACCGCCACGCGTGCGGTGGTCAGGGGGATGTTCGAGCCGGGGGTCATAGCTGTCATGCCTGGGGTAACGAGCGACACCGCTTTGCCGTTCCCTTACCTTCGGCCGAATCGGTCCTGGTTCCTCGGGTGCCGACGGGCCGTCCGCTCGTTCCCGAAGCGGTAGGCACCGGTCCAGCGGGCCATCACCAGCTGCTCGTCCCCCGACTCCACCTCCGCCAGGAACTTCTCCGCACGGGCGGCGCGCAGGGTGCCCGCGGCCCGGCCGTGGTGGGTGAGGACGACGCTGCCGTCGCCGTGGCGGACGTAGCGGAAACCTGAAGGTCTGGGCATGGCCCGCATACTGCCCCGGCTGCCGGTACGCGGCACGCGAATATCGCCTCAGTGCGGCCAGCGAGGCGGGTTCGTCACGAAGTGCCCGCCCAGGTATGTGTGGTCCGGGTTGTCCGGATCGAGCTCACCCTGTTCGGCGACGAGCTTCTCCGCGAACTGCTCGGAGTCGTCCTGCGGCTCGTACCCGAGCGCACGCGCCGTCGAGAGGTCCCACCACAGCCGCGTGTTGGCGGAGGAGCCGTAGACCACCGTGTGACCGACGTCCTCCGCCGTGAGCGCCGCGTGGAAGAGGCGGGCGCCGTCGCCCGGGCTCAGCCAGACGGACAGCATCCGCACACTGCTGGGCTCGAGGAAGCAGGAGCCGATCCGGACCGAGACGGTCTCGATGCCGTGCTGGTCCCAGTAGAGCTGGGCGAGGTCCTCGCCGAAGCACTTGGACAGGCCGTAGTACGTGTCCGGGCGGTGGGGGGTGTCGACCGGGATCAGCGCGCCCGTATCAAGGGGTGTGCCTCCGCGCGGGCGCGGAGTGAAGCCGACCGCGTGGTTGCTGGAGGCGAAGACCACGCGCCTGACGCCCGCCTCGCGGGCCGCCTCGTACAGGTGGTACGTGCCTTCGACGTTGGCGCGGAGGATCTCCTCGAAGGAGGCCTCCAGCGAGATGGCTGCCAGATGGACGATCGCGTCGACGCCCCGTACGGCCTCGCGCAGCGCGTCCCGGTCGGCAAGGTCGGCGGTGACCGCGTCCCGTTCCCCCTCGATGGGGGTCATGTCGAAGAGCCGGAGCTCGTAGCCGTACGCGGGCAGCAGACCCCGCATCAGGGTGCCGAGGCCGCCGGCTGCGCCGGTGAGCAGGACGGTGCGGGGTGCGGGCATGGGTGGTTCCCCTCGACGCGATGCGGGTCTGGCGTGCGACATGGTCTGATCCGTAGACGGCATTCACATGCGTGGACAAGCTAGGGACGTGCTCCACGCACCGTCAAGTGTTCCGTCCGGGACGGGACTCCGTCTCTCAGTTGCGTTTTTCCGTCATTCGAGTTGCGGTCGCCCGGCTTGACCTCCCCCTTGCGGCTGCCATAGCGTGGCGGCGTTCAGAAATATAGACATCAATCAGATTGATGCACGAGCCCTGATCGCTCGGTGCACGGCCCAGGGAGCGCCCGTGTCCTCAGCCCCGCTCGCCGCCCGACTGACCCGTGCCAACGGGCCGCTGTTCTTCCCGGTCACCGCGTACGGACCCGACGGCGGCCTCGACCTCGACGCCTTCCGCGCCCATGTGCGATCCGGCGTCGAGGCCGGCGCCGCCGCCGTCTTCGCCTGCTGCGGCACCGGCGAGTTCCATGCGCTCACCCCGGAGGAGTTCCGCGACTGTGTCGCCGCGGCCGTCGAGGAGACCGCCGGCCGGGTCCCCGTCGTCGCGGGCGCCGGATACGGCACGGCCCTCGCGATCCGGTACGCGAAGCTCGCCGAGGACGCGGGCGCCGACGGGATCCTCGCGATGCCGCCCTACCTCGTCGTCGCCGACCAGGAAGGGCTGCTGCGCCACTACACCGCGCTCGCCGCCGCCACGGCGCTCGACGTCATCGTCTACCAGCGCGACAACGCCGTGTTCACGCCCGAGACCGTCGTCGAGCTCGCCGCCGTCGACGGCATCATCGGCCTCAAGGACGGGTACGGCGATCTCGATCTGATGCAGCGCATCGTCAGCGCCGTCCGCACCGCGGCAGCCGGGTCCGAAGCCCCCGGGCGCGACTTCCTCTACTTCAACGGGCTGCCCACCGCCGAACTCACCGGCCTCGCCTACCGCGGCATCGGCATCACCCTCTACTCCTCCGCCGTCTTCTGCTTCGCCCCCGAGATCGCGCTCGCCTTCCACCGCGCCCTGACCACCGGCGACGACGCGACGGTCGAACGCCTCCTCGACGGCTTCTACCGCCCGCTCGTCGAACTCCGTGCCCGGCGCAACGGATACGCCGTCTCGCTCGTCAAGGCCGCGGTGCGGCTGCGCGGACAGGACGTCGGAGAGGTGCGGCCCCCGCTCAGCGAGCCGACCGCCGACCACATCAAGGAGCTCGCCGACATCGTCGAACGCGGCTACGCCCTCCTCGCGGACGGAGCGGCCGAGTGAGAGCGGGCGCCTTCGTCTACCCCTGGGACATCGTCGGCGACCCCGACGCCCCCGCCCGGATCGCCGGCCTCGGCGTCCGGCAGGTCACCCTCGCCTCCGCCTACCACTCCACGCGCGCCCTGACCCCGCGCCACCCCCGCCACCGCGTCGTCACCGCCGAGCACGCCTCGGTGCTCTACCCGCCGGACGAGGAGCGCTGGGCGGGGCGCCCGCTGCGTCCGTACGCGGCGGGCGCCTGGGCGCCGGGCGACGCGTACGGGCAGGCCGCCGAGGTCCTCGCGGCCGCCGGGCTCGACGTGCACACCTGGGTCGTCCTCGCCCACAACTCCCGCCTGGGCGCCGAGCATCCAGGCATCTGCGTCGTCAACGCCTACGGCGACCGCTACCCCTGGGCGCCCTGCATCGCCCAGCCCGCCGTCCGCGCGTATCTGCTCGGCCTCGCGGCCGAGGCGGCGGTACGGCCGGGGGCGCGCGGCACCGAGCTCGAGTCCTGCGGCTGGTACGGGCTCGCCCATCTGCACGCCCACGACAAGACAGCCGGAGTCGGGCTCGGCGAAGCCGCCCAGTACGCCATGTCGCTGTGCTTCTGCCCCGTCTGCCGGGACGGGTACGCCGCGCAGGGCGTGGACCCGGACGAGTTGAGCGCGGGCGTGCGCGAGGCGCTGGAACCGGTGTGGCGGGGGAGCGCGCCCGCCGACATCCCCCTCGAGAAGCTGCTGGGCGCCGAACCGGCCGCCGTCACCATGGAGTTCCGTACGCGGACCGCGCGCACCCTCCAGGAGGCCGTTGTCGCGGCGGTACGGGCCGCCGCGCCCGAGGGCTTCCAGGTGCTGCTGCACGCGGACCCGGTGGCGTACCACTGCGGGGCGAACGCCGGGGTCGACCCCACGCACATCCTCGGCCTCGCCGACGGCGTGGTCGTACCGTGCACGGGCGGGGCGCAGCTGGTGCCGCCCTTCGCCCGGCACGCCTCGGAGACGTCCGTCGTCGCCGCCAACTTCACGGTGGTCGGCGGCATGGGCGGCAGCCCGGGCACGCTCGCCGCCGACGCCGCCCGCGCCGCATCCCTCGGGGCGACCGAACTGCGGCTGTACCATGCGGGGCTGGCCGGTGACCAGGACCTGGCGGCCGTCAAGGACGCGCTGGCACAGCTCGCCTGACCGTCACAAGCGCCACGGCCGCCGCCACGCCCAGCGCCCCGACGACCGTCAGCATGACCCGGACGTCCACCACCGCGACCAGCCCCGCGCCCAGTGCCAGCGCGACCGCGTTCGGGACGAACACGAGCGTCTGGGCGGTCGCGGCGGTACGTCCGAGCACCGTGTCCGGTGTCTCCCGCTGCACCGCCGTCATCGCCGCGACCAGCACACACGGCAGCCCGAACCCGACCGCCCCGCTGCACACCATCGCCACCGCGTCGTACGGCATCGAACGCCCCGCCACCGCCACGGCGAACAGCGCGATGCCGGCCGCCGCGTACACCCGTTCCGGAAGCCGCCGCAGCAGGGGCCCGGAGAGCAGCCCGGCCAGTACGGACCCGGCGCCCTGCACGCCGTACAGCACCCCCACGAACGTGGGCGCATGCCCCAGCACCTCGTCGACGACCGCGAACAGCAGCGCGCCGTTCAGCCCGGCGAGCAGCATGGTGGCGCCGCCCGCCAGCACCAACGGGCGCAGCACGGGCGAGCGCCACAGGAAACGCGCCCCCTCCGCCGTGCCCGCCCACCCGCGCCCTGGCCGGGCCGGCTTCTCCTCCCGTACCCGCAGCAGCGCGAAGATCCCGGCTGCCAGCGCGAATGTCGCCGCGTCGAGCAACGCCACCGACGCCCCGCCGTAACGGGCGAAGAGCCCGGCCGCGACCGGCGGCGCGATGAGCTTCATGCTCTCGTTCGCCGTCATCCGCAGCCCGTTGAAGTCCCCGAGCAGCCGCCGGTCGACCGCGCCCGCGAGCAGGGCGGCCTCCGCCGCGTCCTGGACGACGCCGCACGTCCCGTAGACCGCGAGGACGCAGAACAGCAGCCACACCCGGTCCGCGGAGTCGAGCAGCAGCAGCGACGGGAGCAACAGCGCCAGGGCGGTGTTCACCGCGACCAGCAGCGGCCGCCTGCGGACCCGGTCGGCGACCGCTCCGAGCAGCGGCCCGGCGAGCGAGGGCGCCCACATGGCGAAGACTGTCAGCGCCGCGAGACTGTCCGAGCCGGTCAGGGACTTGACCCAGATGCCGGAGACCAGCCACATGGCGGTCGTCCCGAAGCCGGACGCGACGATGCCGGCGAGACAGAGCCCCGCGGTGCGGTCCCTGATGACCATGACCTTGCCCATCCGGGCATCGTGGCAGCGGGTGCGGTCCGGCCGGGTGGGGCAGGTGACCTACTTTCCGGCGCGCCGGATCCTTAGCGGCGGACGATCTGACGTAACACGGTTGACGTAGCACAGCTGACGTAACACGGCTGACGCAACACGGCTGACGTAGCACAGCCGACGTAACCCGGAGAAAACCTGAAGGGCCTCATCGGTGGGAACAATCCAGCCACCACCAGCACCCGCAGGACCGTCACCCGCGAGGAGAGCCCATGCCGCTGCCCCCTGCCGTCGACCGCTACTTCAAGATCAGCGCACGCGGGTCGACCCTCGCTCGTGAGGTACGAGGCGGCTTCGCCACGTTCTTCACGATGGCCTACATTCTCGTGCTCAACCCGATCATCCTGGGCGGCGCCCAGGACAAGTTCGGCGCACAACTCTCCACCCACCAGCTCGTGACGGTCACCGCGCTCGTGGCCGCCGTGATGACCGCGATCATGGGTCTCGGTGGCAACCTCCCGATCGCCATCGCGGCCGGGCTCGGCCTCAACGCCGTCGTCGCCTACCAGATCGCGCCGCTGATGAGCTGGCCCGACGCGATGGGCCTGGTGGTCATCGAGGGCATCGTCATCTGTGTCCTGGTGGTCACCGGGCTGCGCGAGGCCATCATGCACGCCATCCCGCAGCAGCTGAAGCAGGCGATCAGCGTCGGCATCGGACTCTTCATCGCCTTCATCGGCTTCATCGACGCGGGCTTCGTGACCCGTATCCCCGGCGACACCGGGACCGTGCCCGTGCAACTCGGCGCCGAGGGGCACCTGTCCGGCTGGCCGGTGCTCGTCTTCTGCCTGGGCGTCCTGCTCACCATCTCGCTGATGGTGCGCAAGGTGCGCGGCGCGATCCTCATCTCGATCGTCACGATGACGGTCGTCGCGATCGTCATCGACGCGATCGCCGACATCGCCCCGCTCGCCTGGGGACTGACCGTTCCCAGCGTCCCCGACGACATCGTGGCCGCACCGGACTTCGGTCTCGTCGGCTCCTTCAGCCTCTTCGGCGCCTTCGAGCAGGTCGGCGTCATCACGATCGTCCTGCTCGTCTTCACCCTCGTCCTCAGCGACTTCTTCGACACCATGGGCACGGTCGTCGGCGTCTCCAACGAGGCCGGGCTGCTCGACGAGAACGGCGATGTCCCGAACCTGGGCAGGGTGCTGCTCATCGACGGCGCGGCCGCGGCCGTGGGCGGCGCGGCCTCCGCCTCCTCGGCCACGTCCTACATCGAGTCGGCCGCCGGCGTCGGCGAGGGCGCCCGCACGGGCGTCGCCAACCTGGTCACCGGCGCGCTCTTCGGCCTCGCCCTGTTCCTCACCCCCCTCGCCACGGTCGTTCCCGCCCAGGCCGCGGCCCCCGCGCTGGTCGTGGTCGGCTTCCTGCTGATGACACAGGTCCGGCACATCGAATGGGAGCGGTACGAGATCGCCATTCCGGCGTTCCTGACGATCGTCGTGATGCCGTTCACGTACTCGATCACCAACGGAATCGGCGCAGGGTTCCTCGCCTACGTCGTCCTCAAGACGGTGCTGGGCAGGGCGCGCGAGGTGCACTGGCTGCTGTGGGGCACGGCGGCGCTGTTCGTCGTGTACTTCGCGATCGGCCCGATCGAGCAGCTTCTGGGTATCGGCTAGCGGGATCCGGAAGACAGGCCCTGGCCATCGGCCGGGGAGCATCCGCGGGGCCGGGGCCGCCTCAGCTCCGCAGGTGCCCCGGCACGGACCGCACCACGCGGTCCACGGCGTCGCGTGCCTGATCGGTGTGGTCGATCGTCTCGCCGGCCGGTCAGCGCGCCGCGACCTGCGGGGACACCGGGAACACCGTCTCGCAGTCCGGGCAGGTCGCCCGCCCGAAGAGATACGTCAACCCCCGGGCGATGCCCGTCTGGCCCGCATCGCGTGCCAGGCCGTGCAGCCGTGCCGCGATGCCGTCGAGCTCCGCCGGTTCGGCCGGGTGCAGGGCCGCCTTGGGCGGGTCGGCGGTGACGTAGTCCCCGGCCGAGGCGAACGTCCCGTACTCCGCGAAGGCGACGAACAGGTCCGACCAGCAGACGGGGCAGTCGACCTCGTACTCGCCCTCGAAGAGACCCTCGAGCCGCGACGACCAGACGGGCACGTCCTCGAAGGCGAGCACGGACTCCAGGTAGTGGACGAAGTCGGCAGCGGCGTCCGGGTCGGTGGCAGCGGCGAGCAGTTCCTCCGCGATACGCAGCAACTCGGCGATCTCGTCCGCGTATCGCTCGTGCTCGTCCCCCGCGCCGGACGGCCCGTCCTCGCTCGCCATGATCGCGCCGGCGAGGAGCACCGCCTGCTCGCGCTCGCCGGGGGCGCGCCCCGCCGCGATGTCGGCGAGCACGGGCAGCGCCGCGTAGCTCGCCTCGTAGGCGGACCCCTGATGACAGAGCGCCGACCACAGGTCCTGCCAGACCTGGCCGTCCTTGTCGCCGCCCAGCCGGGCGAAGAGGCCGGGTATGTCCTCGGCGGAGCCGTACGCGTGCGAGAGCTGCGACCAGTCGGTCGCCCGGGCTGTCATGGGCGCATTCTGGCAGGCGCCCTGGCCGCAGGCGTCACGCGGGCTGCCGGGCGCCCCTGCCCTCATATCGGAGCGCTGCGCCCGTCACCAGCGCGCCCACGCCCTCCCACAGGCCCACGCCCAGGAAGCCGGACGGGGCGCGTCCGCCGATCACGGCGAGGGTGAAGACCGTGCAGGTCAGCAGGCGGAAGGGGACCGTCCAGCGGAAGAAGGGCTTCCAGTCGGCAAGGGACGCCAGGATGTAGTAGACGCCCATATTGACCGCGGCCATCGAGGACGCGGTGAGAAAGACCAGGGTGTGGTCGCCATCCGCGCGGCCCGAGTCGGGTATGGGCTCGAATCCCATGAGGCTGAGCAGGGCGTCGGGGGCGATCAGTCCCACCACACCGAGGGCGGCGGCGAGGATACCGAACACCGCCATGGTCCAGCCGGACAGGGATCGGGGCAGGGCGCGCACAGAAGTCCTCCGCAGGCAAAGGGGGTTGACGGGTGGTCACCCGTGAAGGACCCCTGCATACCGTGTGCCCCGCCCCGGCCCGCGACCGGGGGCTACTTGAGCGCCGCCCTCATCATCCGCTCCGCGATCGGCGCCGCCAGCCCGTTGCCGCTGACCTCCGAGCGCGCCGCGCCCGAGTCCTCGACGATCACCGCGACCGCCACCTCCTTGCCCGTCGCTCCCTCCTGGCCCGCGGCCTTGGCGTACGACGTGAACCAGGCGTACGGCGTCTTGCTGTTGTTCTCGCCGTGCTGGGCCGTGCCCGTCTTGCCGCCCACCTCGGCGCCGTCGATCCGCGCGTTGCTGCCCGTGCCGTCCTCCACGACCGTGACCATGGCGCTGCGCAGCTGCTCCGCCGTGGCGGAGGACACGATCCGCTCGGAGTCGGCGTCCTCGTAGCTCTGCAGAGTGTCGCCGTCCGCGTCGACCACGTTCGAGACCATATGGGGCGACACCAGCAGACCGTCGTTGGCCAGGGTGGCGGACACCATCGCCATCTGCAGCGGAGTCGCCGTCACATCGAACTGGCCGATACCGGTCAGCGCGGTCTGCGCGCTGTCCATGTCCGACGGATACACGCTCTTCGTGGCGCGCACCGGTACGTCCTGCTCGCTGTCGTTGAAGCCGAACTTCTCCGCCATCGCCCGGACCTTGTCCTGCCCGAGGTCGGCGGCCATCTTCCCGAAGACGTTGTTGCAGGAGTACTGCAGCGCCGTGCGGATCGTCGCGTTCTCGCACGGCGCGGACTTGTTCTCGTTCTCCAGCACGGTCCGGGTGTTCGGCAGCGTGTACGGGGACGGGCTGTCCGTCCGCTCGTCCACCGAGGAGTGGAGCCCGTCCTCAAGCGCCGCCGCCGCGACCACCAGCTTGAACGTCGAGCCCGGCGGCAGCGGCTGCCGCAGCGCCCGGTTCAGCATCGGCTGGTCCTTGTCGCCGGTGAGCTCCTGCCAGGCGTCACCGTCCGTCGTGCCGCTGATCGTCGAGGGGTCGTACGACGGCGTGCTCACCAGCCCCAGGATCCGCCCGGTCTTCGGGTCGATCGCGACCGCAGCACCCTTCTTGTCGCCGAGCGCCTCGAAACCGGCCTTCTGCACGGCCGGGTCGATCGTGGTGAGGACGTCACCGGGCTGAGCCTGCTTGTCGGTGAGCACGTCGAGCGGGCTCTTCAGACGGTTGTCGGTGCCGTCGAGCACGTCGCCGTAGATGCCCTCGAGCTGGGTGGCGCCGTAGGCCTGCGAGCTGTAGCCGGTGACGGGTGCGTACAGCTCGCCGTTCGTGTACGTCCGCTTGTACGCGAGATCGCTGCCCTCCGTTCTCTTCGAGCCGGTGACCGGCGACCCGGCCACGACGATGTCGCCGAGCGGCTGCGCGTACTGTGCGACGGTGTTCCGCCGGTTGTGCTTGTCGTCCGCGAGGGCCTCGGCCCGGTACGCCTGCAGCCAGGTGGCCCGCACCAGCAGGGCGAGCACCAGGAGCAGACTGAAGACCGCGGCGCGCCTGATTGTCCTGTTCATCCCACGGAGGGACGAGCGGCCTGGACGGTTCCGTTCCGGTCTGTCGGGTTTCTCAGGAAATCCTCATCCGGGGCCGCGGCCCGGTGCGCCTCCTGCCCGGTGATGAAGCTCCGCCGCCGTACGGCGGCGGAGGGCGGTCACAGCCGCCGCGTCGCCAGCGTGAGCCGGTCCCGGGCGTCGAACAGCGCATCCTTGATCATCTGCTCGTGCGCCGGGGTCAGCCGGGCCACCGGCACCGAGCAGCTGATGGCGTCGCGCGCCGGGGTGCGGTAGGGAATCGCGACGCCGAAGCAGCGCAGGCCCAGCGTGTTCTCCTCGCGGTCCACGGCGTAGCCCTGCTCGCGGATCTGCCGCAGCTCCTCGATGAGCTGCTCCCGGTCCGTGATGGTGTGCTCGGTGAGCGCCGGCAGCGTCTCCGGGAGCATCTTGCGGACCTGCTCGTCGCTGTGGGTGGCGAGCAGCGCCTTGCCGAGCGAGGTCGAGTGGGCGGGCAGCCGGCGGCCGACGCGGGTGAAGGGGCGCAGATAGTGCTGGGACTGGCGGGTGGCGAGGTAGACGACGTTCGTGCCGTCGAGGCGCGCCAGGTGGATCGTCTCGGTGGTGTCGTCCGACAGCCGGTCCAGGGTGGGCCGGGCGGCCGCGACGACCTCGTCGCCGTCGATGTACGACGTGCCGACGAGCAGGGCGCGTACGCCGATGCCGTACCGCGTGCCCGTGGCGTCGGTCTCGACCCAGCCCAGCTCCACGAGGGTGCGCAGCAGCATGTAGAGGCTGGACTTGGGATAGCCGACGGCCTCCTGGACGGCGGCGAGTGAGTGCATACCGGGACGACCCGCGAAGTATTCGAGCAATTCCACGGTCCGCACCGCGGACTTGACCTGTGCCCCACCCTGCTCGACAGCTGCCATGGCCCTTCGTCCTCCTTGACCGTGCGGAACGCCCGGAAATAGAGTCCCCGTACATTCAGTATCAGGAACTCCGTTCAGAATACCGAACGATCCCGGGAAGGAAGCCGTGGTGGAAGCAGCACCAGTCTGGAGCGTGGACCCCCGAACCGGGAAGCCGCGTGAGCAGGTTGCGGTGGAGGCCACGGCCGAGGAGGTCGACCGTGCGGTACGGGCCGCGGACGCCGCATGCCCCGCGCTCGCCGACCGCACTGTACGGGCCGCCCTCCTGCGCACCGCGGCCGGCCTCCTCGACCAGGCGGGCGAGCACGTCATCGAGGCCGCCGACGCCGAGACCGCACTGGGCCCCGCACGGCTGACCGGTGAACTGGCGAGGACCACCGCCCAGTTGCGGGCGTTCGCCGACGTCGTTGACGAGGGTGCCTTCCTCGACATCCGGATCGACCACGCGGACGCGGACCGCACGCCGCCGTGGCCCGATCTGCGCCGCTGGAAGATCCCCCTCGGGGTCGTGGCCGTCTACTCCGCGAGCAACTTCCCGCTCGCCTTCTCCGTGCCGGGCGGCGACACCGCGAGCGCCCTCGCCGCCGGCTGCCCCGTCGTCGTCAAGGCCCACCCGGACCACCCGGCCACCTCCGAGCTGTGCGCGGCGCTGCTGCGCAGGGCAGCCCGCCAGGTCGGGCTCCCGGAGGACGTCGTGGTCCTGGTGCACGGCTTCGACGCGGGCGTGGAACTCGTACGCCACCCGCTGGTCGCCGCCGCCGGTTTCACCGGCTCCGTACGCGGCGGGCGCGCCCTCTTCGACGCGGCGGCCGCCCGCCCCGCGCCCATCCCGTTCCACGGCGAGCTCGGCTCCCTCAACCCGGTCGTGATCACCGAGGCCGCCGCCGCCGAGCGCGCGGAGGCGATCGGCAGCGGGCTGGCCGGGTCGGTGACCCTGGGCGAGGGCCAGTTCTGCACCAAGCCCGGCTTCGTCCTGGCCCCGGCGGGCGACGCGGGCGACCGGCTGCTCAAGGCCCTCGGTGCCGCCGTGAGCGAGACCGAGCCCGGGATCATGCTCGACCACCGCATGCGCGACGCCTTCGTCGCGGGCGTCGCCGAGCGCACCGCGCTGGACGGCGTCGAGGCGCCCGTCACGCCCGGTGCCGGGGGAGAGCACACCGTGAGCGCGGGCTTCCTGACCGTACCGGCGCAGCGGCTCACCGCCGACGGCCCGCACGACCTCCTGCTGGAGGAGTGCTTCGGGCCGGTCACCGTCGTCGCCCGCTACGCGGCACAGGACGAGATCGCCGGCGTGCTGTCGCGGCTGTCCGGCAATCTCACCGCCACCCTGCACGCCGTCGAGGACGACCCCGAGGCCGCCGGGCTCCTCGCGGCGCTCACCCCCCTAGCGGGCCGCGTCCTCGTCAACGGCTGGCCGACCGGAGTCGCCGTCGCCCCCGCCCAGCACCACGGCGGCCCGTACCCGGCCACCACCTCCACGTCCACATCGGTCGGTGCCACGGCGATCGAGCGCTGGCTGCGGCCGGTCACCTACCAGTCGGCGCCGCCCGCGCTGCTCCCTCCCGAGCTCCGCGACGACAACCCGCTCGGCCTCCCGCGCCGGGTCGACGGGCGCCCGGAGGGTCTGGAAAGCTGACCGGGTGACCGACGAGATCACTCTGCCCGAACTCCCCTTCCCGCTACGTCCGTACGGACCGGACGCCGACTGGTCGTACGAGAACGGCGTGCTCACCGGCTGGGCGGGCGCACGTCAGGACCGCTTCGTCCCGCCCACCGGTGACGCCCTCGACCCGGCCTCCGACGCGCCCCGACTCCTCGGCGCGCCGGAGGGGGACTTCCAGCTGATCGCCCGAGTGAAGGTGGGCTTCGGTGCCGCCTTCGACGCGGGCGCGCTCTATCTCCACGTCGCCGAGCGCGAATGGGCCAAGCTCTGCCTGGAGCAGTCCCCGGACAGGCCGACCGTCTGCACGGTCGTCACCCGGGGGCACTCCGACGACGCCAACTCCTTCGTCGTCGACGGCGACAGCGCCTGGCTGCGGATCAGCCGCACGGGGGCCGCGTTCGCCTTCCACGCATCGCTGGACGGCGAGCAGTGGACCTTCGTCCGCATCTTCACCCTCGGTACGAAGGAGCAGGCCGGGGCGGCGCTCGTCGGCTTCATGGCACAGTCCCCGGTGGGCGAGGGGTGCGTCGTCGGCTTCGACCGGATCGAGTACCGGAAGTCCTGGCCGGAGGGCCTGCGGGACGGCTCCTGATCACGAGCGGCTCATGGTGCCGGCGCCGCGCCGAGCGGCACGACGATGGTGGCCGGATCCGCGTGCCCGCGGAATGGTGAGGCTTCCGCGCGCGTTTGAGGGCGTGAGCGGAGGGACCCTCCGCGCCCTTACGCCGTCCGGACAGGCCGTCCGGACCGACTGGAGAGAGCGGAGACATGCGCGTCGAGATCTGGAGCGACATCGCCTGCCCCTGGTGCTACATCGGCAAGGCCCGCTTCGAGAAGGGCCTCGCGGCCTTCGCCCACCGCGACGCGATCGAGGTGGTGCACCGCTCCTTCGAGCTCGATCCCCACCTCGCCAAGGGCGACACCGCGCCCGTGATCGACATGATCGCGCGCAAGTACCGCCGCACCCTCGACGAGGCCCGCGCCATGGAGGAGCACGTCGCCTCCACCGCCCGCGCCGAGGGTCTTCCGTACCGCACCGAGGGCCGGGACAACGGCAACACCTTCGACATCCACCGCCTCCTGCACCTGGCCAGGGCCCGCGGCCGCCAGGACGAGCTGCTCGACCTCGCCTACCGGGCGAACTTCGGCGACGAGCGGTCCGTCTTCGACCTCGAGGTGCTGGTCGAGCTCGCCGTGGAGGCCGGCCTGGACGCCGACGAGGCCCGCGCGGTCCTCGCGGACGCCGACGCGTACGCCGACGAGGTGCGGGCGGACGAGCGCGAGGCGGCCGAACTCGGTGCCGGCGCCGTGCCGTTCTTCGTCATCGACCGCCGCTACGGGGTCTCCGGCGGACAGCCCGCCGAGGTCTTCACCCAGGCGCTGGAGCAGGCCTGGCAGGGCCGGGCCATCGTCCCGCTCGGCACGGACGCGGATGCCGCGGCGTGCGGCCCCGACGGTGCCTGCGAGGTTCCGCAGGCCGGAGCCCATTCATAAGAAATGCTTGGAGATATTCGGCAGAATCTCGCAATTGACTGATAGTTCGCGAGGTTCCAGGGTGGTCGTATGGACACTCCGGGAGGCGCCGAGTTCGCGCCGAAGTCGACGTATCTGAACACCTCCAGCTGCGGCGTGCTGCCCCGCCGCACGGTCGAGGCGATCAAGAAACTCGCCGAGGAGAACGGCGACGGGCGGCCGGACGGCGCGGGCGACTTCGAGACCATCGAGGCCGCCCGCGCCTCCTTCGCCCGTCTGGCCGGTGTGCCGGCGGAGCGCGTCGCCGTCGGCAGCTCGGTCGCCGTGCATGTCGCGCTGATCGCCGGCTCGCTGCCGCCGGGCGCGGAAGTCCTCTTCCCCGAAGGCGAGTTCAGCTCCGTCATCACTCCCTTCACGGTCCGCGGTGATCTGAAGGTGCGGTACGTGCCGCTCGACGCGCTCGCCCGCGCCGTGCGTCCGGGCACCACGCTGATCGGGCTGTCCGCCGTCCAGTCGGCCGACGGCCGCATCGCGGATCTGGCGGCGGTCCGGGCCGCGGCGGCGGCGCACGGCGCCCGCGTCCTCCTCGACGCCAGCCAGTCGGCGGGCTGGCTCCCGCTGGACGCGGGAGCGTACGACTACACCGTGACCGGCGCTTTCAAGTACCTGCTCTGCCCGCGCGGCACGTCATTCCTCACCGTCACCGAGGAGGCGCAGGAATCGCTGGCTCCGGCGCATGCGGGCTGGTTCGCGGCAGCGGACCGCTGGGGGAGCACCTACGGGCCGGTCGAGGAGTTCGCCACGTCCGCGCGGCGCTACGACGAGCCGCCGTCCTTCCTCGCGTACCACGGGGCCGAGCAGTCCCTGGCCCTGCTGGAGGAGATCGGCGTCGAGGCGATCCACGCCCACAACACGGCCCTCGCGGCCCGCTTCAGGTCGGGACTGACGGAGCTCGGCCACGCCCCCGTTCCCGGGGACTCCGGCATCGTCGCCATTCCCGGTCTCGGCGGCCGGCAGCCGGAACTGGCGCGTGCCGGGATCGTGGTCTCGGCCCGCGCGGGCAATCTGCGGGCCTCGTTCCACCTCTACAACGACGAGGCGGACGTCGACAGGGCGCTCTACGCGCTCTCGGGCTGAGCCCCCCGCGCCGGGGGCCGCCCGGGGCAGGCCGTCATCTCCGCGCAGAGGTTCCGCTCGACCTTGGTCAGGAGCCGGGCCAGCTCGGCGCGCTCGGCCGGGTCGAGCCCGGCGAGCGTGTGCTCCTCCAGCGCGCTCCAGGCGCTGCTCACCTCGGTGAGCAGCGCGCAGCTGCCCTCCGTCGCCTCGACGAGGACGGCTCGCCGGTCCGCCGGGTCGGGGCAGCGCCGGACGTGCCCGGACTGCTCGAGGCGCTGGAGCATCTTGGTGACGGTCGACGGGTCGAGCTCACAGGTCTTGATCAGCTCCGACTGCCGGACCGGCCCGGCCTCCCAGAGGTACATCATCACCAACTCCTGGCCCGGGTAGAGCCCCGCCTGCTTGAGCAGCCTCGCCGCCGCGGTGCGGTGGAGCCTGGCGACCCGGGAGACGGCATGGCTGACCGGGCCGCCCCGGGTCGCGGCAGGCAGGCGGTCGTCGGTACAGACGGGATCGGCCTCGGGTCTCATGGGGCCTCCTCGGGAATCCTCCGGCGGGTTCGCGGACAACTCCGACGCTCCCACATCTCCGTGAAGCGAGATTACCTTGGCCGGCCAAGGAATGAGTTAGAGTGGCCCCGCGCTTTACTTGGCCGACCAATCTTATGTGTTCCAGGAGCCTTCATGACCATCGCCTTCGACCCGATCGACCTGTCCGGCACGCGGCTCGCCAACCGCATCGCCATGGCGCCCATGACCCGCAGCCGCGCCTTCGGCCCGGGCCTGACCCCGACCGACTCCACCGTGGAGTACTACGCCCAGCGCGCCTCGGCCGGCCTGATCGTCACCGAGGGCATCCAGCCCTCGGTGATCGGCCAGGGCTACCCCGACACCCCGGGCCTGCACAGCGCCGAGCAGGTCGCCGCCTGGCGCAGGGTCACCGATGCCGTGCACGCCAACGGCGGCAGGATCTTCGCCCAGATCATGCACGCCGGCCGGATCGGCCACCCGGTGCTCTGGCCGGACCAGGAACTGCTCAGCGTCGCGCCGTCCGCTGTGGCCGCCCAGGGTCAGCTGTACACCCATGAAGGTCCCAAGGACTTCCTCACGCCGCGCGAGCTGACCGGCGCCGAGGTGCGCGCCACCGTCGGCGACTTCGTCTCGGCCGCCCGGAACGCCATCGAGGCCGGTTTCGACGGCGTCGAGCTGCACGGCGCCAACGGCTACCTCATCCACCAGTTCCTCACCGCCGGCACCAACCGGCGCACCGACGAGTGGGGCGGCCCCGTCGAGAACCGCATCCGCTTCGCCGCCGAGGTCACCAAGGCCGTCGCGGCGGAGATCGGCGCCTCCCGCACAGGTCTGCGCCTCTCGCCCGGGAACCAGTACAACGACATGGCCGAGACCGACACCGAGACCACGTACCTGGCGCTGGTCAAGGAGCTGGAGCCGCTGGGCCTGGGCTATCTGCACATCACCGAGAACGCCCCCGGCCTCCGGGACGTGACGCTGGCGCTGCGCAAGCAGTTCAGCGGCACGTTCGTGCTCAACCCGTCGACCGAGGGCTTCACCGACCACGGCGCGCTGCCGCTGATCGAGGACGGCACGGCGGACATCCTCGCCTTCGGCGCGCTGTTCCTGGCCAACCCCGACCTGCCCGCCCGGCTGAAGACCGCGGGCCCGTACAACGCCCCGGACACCGCGACCTTCTTCGGCGGCGACGACAAGGGGTACACCGACTACCCGACGCTCGCCGGCTGACGCACCGGAAGCGGACGAACAGGGGCCGGCCGCGCACCCCGCGACCGGCCCCTGGCTCTCGTCACCGCACCGGCGTGAAGTCCCGCGCTCCGGTGGTGTGTTTTCCGGGGGACGACTCCCGGGTCCCCGGCAGGAGTCGGGTCACCGTACCGGCGTGAAGTCCCGCGCCCCGATGAACGACGGCCGCGGAACCGGCGCGGCGAACGGTTCCTGCGCCGCGTTCTCCACGCTGTTGAAGACGATGAAGACGTTGCTGCGCGGGTACGGCGTGATGTTGTCCCCGGAGCCGTGCATCGCGTTGCAGTCGAACCAGGTCGCGGACCCGGCCTTGCCCGTGAAGAGCCGGATGCCGTGCCGGTCCGCGAGCGCGGTCAGCGCCTCGTCCGAGGGCGTACCGGCGTCCTGCATCTGCAGCGACTTCTTGTAGTTGTCCTCGGGCGTCTCACCCGCGCATCCCAGGAACGTCCGGTGCGACCCGGGCATGATCATCAGCCCGCCGTTGGTGTCGAGGTTCTCCGTCAGCGCGATGGACACCGACACCGTCCGCATCCGCGGCAGCCCGTCCTCCGCGTGCCAGGTCTCGAAGTCCGAGTGCCAGTAGAAGCCCGAGGCGCCGAAGCCCGGCTTGACGTTGATCCGTGACTGGTGGACGTACACGTCCGAGCCGAGGATCTGGCGCGCCCGGCCCACGACCCGCTCGTCGCGCACCAGAGCCTCGAAGACCTCGCTGATCCGGTGCACCTCGAACACCGAGCGCACGTCCTGGGACTTCGGCTCGACGATCGAGCGCTCGTCGGCCCGGATCAAGGGGTCGTTGACGAGCCGGTCGAGCTCGGCGCGGTAGACCTCCACCTCGGCCGGGGTGATCAGCTCCTCCACGGCCAGGAAGCCGTCGCGCTCGTACGACTGGAGCGCGGACGGGGCGAGCGGGCCCGGCGCCCCGGGCGGGGACCACACCACCGGGTCCTGGCGGGGGACGGTCACCTCCGCGGCGCCGCGGGTCGGGTAGAGATCGGTGAGTGCGGTGGTCATGATCAGCCCTCCTCGGCCTCGGTCAGGAGCGGGTAGACGCCGTTCTCGTCGTGGTCCTCCCGCCCGGTGACCGGCGGGTTGAAGACGCACACACAGCGGAAATCGGTCTTCGGGCGCAGGGTGTGACGCTCATGGCCGTCCAGCAGATACATCGTGCCGGGCTCGATCCGGTGCGCCTCGCCGGTCTCGTCGTTCGTCAGCTCGGCCTCGCCCTCCACGCAGAGCACGGCCTCGATGTGGTTCGCGTACCACATCGACGTCTCCGTACCCGCGTACAGCACGGTCTCGTGCAGGGAGAATCCGGCCCTCTCCTTGGCGAGCACGATGCGCTTGCTCTCCCAGGTGCCCGACGTCGACCTGACGTGCCGGTCGGTGTTCTCGATGTCCTTGAACGATCGGACGATCACGGTGGTGCGCTTCCTTTCGTACGTACGGGATGGGTCAGGCGGTCTCGCGGACGGCGCGGGCGAGCGTACGCAGCCCCTCGTCCAGCTCGTCGGGCGTCACGGTGAGCGGCGGCAGCAGCTTCACGACCTCGCTCTGCGGGCCCGACGTCTCCAGCAGCAGACCGAGCTCGAAGGCGCGGGCGCAGACGGCGGCCGCCCGGTGCCTGTCGGTGAACTCCAGGCCCCAGACCAGGCCCCGGCCCCGGAAATGGGCCCCGTGCGCGGAGTTCTCGTCGGCGATCGCGAGCAGCGCCTGCTCGACCTGCTCGCCGCGGGTGAGGGTCTGCTTCTCCATCTGGCCGTCGGACCAGTACGCGTCCAGCGCGGCGGCCGCGGTGACGAAAGCCGGGTTGTTGCCGCGGAACGTGCCGTTGTGCTCGCCCGGCTCCCAGATGTCGAGCTCCGGGGCGAACAGGCAGAGGGACATGGGAAGTCCGTAGCCGCTGATGGACTTCGACAGGGTGACGATGTCCGGGGTGATGCCCGCCTCCTCGAACGAGAAGAACGCGCCGGTGCGGCCGCAGCCCATCTGGATGTCGTCGACGATGAGCAGCATGTCCTGGCGGTGGCACAGGTCGGCCAGCCCCCGCAGCCATTCCGCGCGGGCCACGTTGATGCCTCCCTCGCCCTGCACGGTCTCGACGATGACCGCGGCGGGCTTGTTGAGGCCGGAGCCCTGGTCGTCGAGCAGCCGCTCGAACCAGAGGAAGTCCTGGACCTGCCCGTCGAGGTAGTTGTCGAACGGCATCGGCGTGCCGTGCACCAGGGGGATGCCGGCTCCGGCCCGCTTGAAGGCGTTGCCGGTGACGGCGAGCGAGCCCAGCGACATGCCGTGGAAGGCGTTGGTGAAGGACACGATCGACTCGCGGCCCTTCACCTTGCGGGCCAGCTTCAGCGCCGCCTCGACGGCGTTGGTGCCGGTCGGGCCGGGGAACATCACCTTGTACGGCAGATCGCGCGGCCGCAGGACGATGTTCTGGAAGGACTCCAGGAAGGCGCGCTTCGCGGTCGTCGCCATGTCCAGGCCGTGCGTGATGCCGTCGCGCTCCAGGTAGTCCAGCAGCGCGCGTTTGAGCACCGGGTTGTTGTGGCCGTAGTTGAGCGATCCCGCGCCGGCGAAGAAGTCGAGATAGGTGTGGCCGTCCTCGTCGGTCAGGCGGGCGCCCTGCGCGCGGTCGAACACGGCGGGCCACCCACGGCAGTAGCTGCGCACCTCCGACTCCAGGGTCTCGAAGACGCCATGAATTCCAGCTGCGGGGCCGTAGGTCGCTCCGCTGAGGGTGGTGGCGGGAGACGGGCGGGAGGGCGGGGTGATGGTCACAGCGGTCTCTCCTGTTGTGGGGGTCAGACGGTGACGGTGAGCGGGGTGATCGGGCCGATGCGGTACAGCACTTCGGGCTGATGGGCCCCGTCGGGGAACAGCCCGCCGTCGAAGAGGACTTCGCGCTCCAGGGATGCGCCGCGACGGGAGGCGTACGACGTGAACAGCCGGTCGGAGGCGGTGTTGTCCGGGGTGACGGTGGTCTCGACCGCGCGGACGCCGCGCTCGGAGGTGACGCGGTGGGTCAGCGCGTCGAGGAGCGTCCCGGCCAGTCCTCGGCCGCGGTGCGCCGCGTCGACGGCGACCTGCCAGACGACCAGCGTCTGCGGGCGCTCCGGCCTGATGTAGCCGGTGACGAACGCGACCGGTTCACCGTCCGTGCCGCGGGCCACCACGGAGGTCGCGGCGAAGTCGCGGCACCACAGCAAATAGCTGTACGAGGAGTTGAGGTCCAGGACCTCGGAGTCGCGGGCGATTCGCCAGATTGCGGCTCCGTCCTCCACGCGTGGGCTGTCGATGCTCAGTGCGGTGGTCATGCGGATTGAATTTACCGAGCGAAATCGGAAATTGCATGGAGCGACGGGGTTGGGCGGGAGGCGGCCATGTGTTATCGCGCGGGCGCGCGCAGCGCGCGAGGTCGTGGCGAACTCTCCCTGTTTGACCGGGAGTTACTGGGTCAAAGAGATCCCTCGTGTGGGGTCTGTCACATGCTGGAAACGCCGGTGGAATCCGTCCGGAATGGGCAGTCCGTCCTGTCGAAACTTTTGCGTTTAGGGTCGGGGAAACCGGGCAGAAGAATGCGGGGAGCTGCTCTCGATAAATCAGCTCCCCGCATTCTGTTATTCATGCGCTATTTATTTTTCGATGAGTTTCCCGACATTACTTCCGCGACGCGTGGGCCGTGGTCCTCCAAGCCTCGGCCGCGGCGCGCCGGGCGCCCTCCGGGTCCACCTCGCGGCCGTACCCGCGCAGCGCCGCGCCGAGGGTCGCCAGCGAGGACTCGACGGCTGCCGGTGCCGCGTCCACGCCGTAGTGGTTCACCCGGATCATCTCCGCGGACAGCGCCCCTCCGCCCGCGATCAGCGGCAGTGACGGGTCGGCGGCCAGCGCCTTCGCCACCAGGTCGGAGGCGTCGACCCCGGCCGGGGCACGCAGCGTGGTCGCCACGGGCGCCGCGTACCGCGCCTCGTGGACGTACGGGGTCAGCCCGCCGCCCAGCGCGATCGCACCGGCGCGCGTCGCCGCCGCAGCTGCGGCGTGCCGGGCCGTCAGCGCGTCCAGGCCCTCCGCCTCGATCCGCTCCAGACACGCCTCCAGCGCCAGCATCTCCAGCTGCGCCGGCGCGTGCAGCAGCGCCCTGCGGCCGCCGTCGATCCAGCGCTCCTTCCAGTCGAGGAGCGAGAGGTACGAGCGGCGGGGCGCGGCCGGGTTCGCCGCGAACCGCTCCCAGGCGCGCTCGCTCACCGAGACGGCCGACACCCCGGCCGGTCCTCCCATGGCCTTCTGCGCGCCGATCACGCACAGGTCCACGCCCCACTCATCCGGCAACAGCGGCTCGGCGCCCACCGAGGCGACGGCGTCCAGCATGAACAGGGCGCCGTGGGCCCGTACGACCTCGCCGATCTCCGCGACCGGGTTGGTGTTGCCGGTGGCCGCCTCCGCGTGGACGAGTGACACGAAGTCGATCTCCGGGTGCTGCTCCAGGGCCCGGGCGATCTGCTCGGCGGTCACGGCGGTGTGGAAGGGGACCTCCAGGTCGACGACGGCCGCCCCGCAGTCCCGCAGCCAGTTCCCGAAGGTCTGGCCGTACGGCCCCGTCACCACGTTCAGCGCGGCCGAACCGGGCCGGGCGCCGCTGCGGATGCAGCCCTCCAGCGGGAGTAGCGCCTCGCCCTGTGTGATCACGACGTCCTGCCCGGTGGAGAGCAGGGCGGCCACGCGCCGCTCGATCCCCGCGAAGTGCGAGGCGGTCAGCGGGGCCAGGTTCAGAAACGGGTGCGTCACGGCGGTGCTCTCTTCGAAGCGGAGGTTCAAACGGGGTTCTCGGCTGCCCTCGGTCGAGGGTAGAGCAGGCTCGTAGAGTGCTGGTCATGAGCGATCGCGTGGTGCTGCATGTCAAGGGCCGGGTGCTGGTCGGGCCCGAGGAGGTCCGGGACGAGCTGTGGGTGGTCGGCGGCCGGATCACGTACCGGCGCCCGGCGGACACCCGTGAGGTGCGGACCGCCGAGGGCTGGGCCCTGCCGGGACTCGTCGACGCCCACTGCCATGTCGGGCTCGACCAGCACGGCGCGGTGGACGAGGCGACCAGCGAGAAGCAGGCGCTGACCGACCGGGACGCGGGCACGCTCCTCGTCCGGGACGCCGGCTCGCCCTCCGACACCCGCTGGATCGACGACCGCGAGGACCTGCCGAAGATCATCAGGGCCGGCCGGCACATCGCCCGCACCCGCCGCTACATCCGCAACTACGCCCACGAGATCGAGCCCGACGACCTCGTCGCGTACGTGGCCGAGGAGGCGGTGCGCGGCGACGGCTGGGTCAAGCTCGTCGGCGACTGGCTCGACCGGGAGTCGGGCGATCTGGGCGCCTGCTGGCCGCGCGGCGCGGTCGAGGCGGCCATCGCCGAGGCGCACCGGCTGGGCGCGCGCGTCACCGCGCACTGCTTCGCCGAGGACTCCCTGCGGGATCTCGTCGAGGCGGGCATCGACTGCATCGAGCACGCGACCGGACTGACGGACGAGACCATCCCGCTCTTCGCCGAGCGGAGCGTCGCAATCGTCCCGACCCTCGTCAACATCGCGACGTTCCCGCAGCTCGCGGTGGGCGGCGAGAAGAAGTTCCCGCGCTGGTCGGACCATATGCGGCGACTGTACGAGCGCCGCTACGACACCGTGCGCTCGGCGTACGACGCGGGCATTCCCGTCTACGTCGGCACCGACGCGGGCGGCTCCCTGCCGCACGGGCTCGTCGCGGCCGAGGTCGCCGAGCTGGTGAAGGCCGGCATCCCGGCGGTGGAGGCGCTCTCGGCGACGACCTGGGGTGCCCGCAGCTGGCTGGGCAGGCCGGGGCTCGAGGAGGGCGCGGCGGCGGACCTCGTCGTGTACGAGGCGGATCCGCGGGCGGACGTACGGGTGCTGGGGGCACCGCGGAGGGTGATCCTGCGAGGGCGCGTCCTCGGTTGACGGGAGCGTGTCGGCGGTTGACAGGAGCGCGTCGGCCGGACGCCGGGCTCGTTGGCATACCCGGCGTGCGCCCCGCACGTCCGCCTCAGGGGCGAATCACGGGAACGTCCGTGCCGACTTAATCGAATACGGGCACGGAAACGCCACTTTGGAGTGAACTCACTACAGGTATCTGCCAGTTCACTCTCAGTGCGTAAAGATTCCGGTGTTCTCAGTCGCTGCCGTCGCGCACGAGTCCCCGTGGCGGGCGGGCCTGGCGACGTCATGTCTCCTGTGGGGGTTCCACCACCTTGAACAGCAACACCTTCAGCATGCCCGTACGCCGCTCCGCAGCCGCGGCGGCCGCCGTCGCGCTCGCCGCCGGGCCGCTGGCGCTCGCCGCCGCCCCCGCCGCCCACGCGACGGGCGGCGGCAACGGACGGGCGAGCGCGGTCGTGCTCCGTACCGGCCTCGACGTCTCCCTGCTGAACAAGACCGTCAACGTGCCGCTGAAAGCTTCCCTCAACGAGGTGCAGGCCCCCGCGAGCGCGGAGAAGACCGCGCTCACCGTCCAGTTGGAGGGCGTCGACCAGGGACGGCCGTTCAGCGTGCTGCGTGCGGACGTGGCGAGCGCGAAGGCGACCGCCGACAGGGACAAGGCCGAGGGGTCCACGACCCTCGCCCATGCGAAGGTGCACGTTCCCGGACTGCCGCTGCTCTCCCTGATCGAGGTCGAGAAGGTCACCGCCAGCGCGGTCTGCGAGGCGGGCGAGAAGCCCGTGGCCCAGGCGAACCTGCTCGGCACGGTCCGGGTGCTGGGGAAGAGGGTCACGCTGACGACGGGCGGAACGACGCGGGTCGCGCTGCCCGGCATCGGCGATGTCACGCTCGACCTCTCCCGTACGGAGACCACGTCGCGTACGGCCGCGGCGACCGCGCTCGAACTGAAGGTGTCCGTCAACCCGCTGAAGCTGAACGTCGCGGAGGTGGAGGGGGTCGTGACGCTGGCGGAGGCGACGTGCGAGGCGCCGGCGCCGGCCGGTGCCGCGGATGTGAAGCCGCAGACGGGGGTTGAGCCGGCGGAACCGGCTGCGGCGGAGTCGGAGGCGGCGTCCTCCGACTCCGGGGACAACCTCGCGGCGACCGGCGGCAGCGCGACGACCCCGTACATCGCGGCCGGCGCGTTCGCCCTCCTGGCCGCGGGCGCGGGGGCGGTTGTGCTGGCCCGACGCCGGGCCCGGGACTAGCGTCCTCGGGCCGGGTGCGGGTGCGGGTGCGGGTGCGGGTGCGGGGTGCCTCCGGCGGCGTGCGGGGTGCCTCCGGCGGGGTTCGGTGTGCCCGGTGCCGTGAGGGGCGTCCGATGTGTCCGTCCTCAAGTGCCCCCTACACCCTGCGGTGTGGGGGGACCCCAGACGGGCTTGGTGCGGCTGCTGTCGGTGGGTGGGGGTCGGGGCCCCTCCGGGCTCGCCTCCTCGGAGTCGGTTGGGTACGGCGTGATCCGGTGCAAGCTGCCGACTCGTGCGGGGGCGACCCTGCACGGCCCCGCCCCGGTTGTCCCCCGACTGCGGCCCGGTGGGTGGTACGAACCCATCGGGGTCAGTCAAGCGTGAGGTGTGGCGCGCGCCGTACCGGACGGCCACCGTCACGGCACCGGCACCACCGCACGCCGCACCGCCGGGCGCACCCCGTACCGCCCGACGCGCCTCGAGCGTCAGGTACCGCCCACCGCCGTCAGCGCCTGGTCCAGGGCCTGGAGGAAGCGGTTCGTCGTCGTACGGTCGCGGACCGCCACGCGGATCCAGTGGCGGTCCAGACCAGGGAACGTGTCGCCTCGCCGCGCCGCGAAGCCCAGACCGCGCAGGCGTTCCCGCACCTCGTCCGCACGCGCCATGCGGAGCAGCACGAACGGCGCCTCCGCCCCTGCCACCGCCCGCACTTCGTCGAACTCCGCCAGCCCGGCCATGAGATGCGCCCGGTCCTTGGCGACGACTTCGGCCGCCTCGGCGGCCTCCGTCAGCGCCCGGGGAGACATGCACGCCTCGGCCGCCACCAGCGCCGGAGTCGACACCGGCCACAGCGGCTGAGCCCGTTCCAGCGCGGCGATCGTCTCCGGCGGGGCGAGTGCGTACCCGATCCGCAGACCCGCGAGGCCCCAGGTCTTCGTGAGGCTGCGCAGCACCACGAGCCCGGGGACGTCGCTCCGCGACGCGAGTTCCTCCGGCTCGCCCGGCACCGCGTCCATGAACGCCTCGTCGACCACCACGATCCGACCGGGCCGGGCCAGCCCGGCGATCGCCGAGGCCGCGTGGAGGACCGACGTCGGGTTCGTCGGGTTGCCGATCACGACGAGGTCCGCCGAATCGGGCACGGCCCCCGGGTCCAGCCGGAAGCCGTCCTCCGCACGCAGCAGAACCCGCTCCACCGTGTGCCCCGCGTCCCGCAGGGCCGCCTCGGGCTCGGTGAACTGCGGGTGCACGACCACCGGCCTGCGCACCCGCAGGGCCCGCGCGAGCAGCACGAACGCCTCCGCCGCTCCTGCCGTCAGCAGCACCCGCTCCACCGGCAGCCCGTGCCGCGCCGCGACCGCCTCCCGCGCCGCGCGCCCGTCCGGATAGGCGGCGAGCGACAGCAGCGAATCGGCGATGTGCTCGCGCAACCACGCCGGGGGAGTGCCGGTCCGGACGTTGACCGCGAGATCGGTCAGCCGTCCGTCCCGTACCTCCGCGTCGCCGTGGTGGTGCAGGTCGTGGCTGTCAGTGTGCGCCGGCATGAGCGTCCTGCCGGTGTACGGACGGAGGCCGGTGCTCGGGGAGCACGGGAGCGGACACGGCCTCCCGGAAGCGCTCCACGACCAGGTCGGCCAACTCCCCGACGGCGCCGATCACTTCCGCGAACCGTACGTCCGTCTCCGGATGCGCCGCGGCCCAGCCCTCCGTGTGGAGCCGCGCCCGCTCCACCGGACCGCCGTCGAACAGGACGTAGGGCAGGACGACGATCCGCCGCGCCCCGAGCCGTACGCAGCGGTCGAGCCCGGCCGGCACGTCGGGCGCGGCCGACGACACGAACGCCGTCTCGACCCCCGCGTACCCCCGCCCCTCCCAGAGCAGCCGCGCCGCCCGATGCACCTCGGCGTTGGCCCCGGGTTCGGTCGAGCCGGCGGCCACCAGAAGGACCGTCACCTCGGCACGGTCCCGCGGCGAACGGCCCGCCGGGCCCGCGCCCAGTGCCTCGTCCAGCCGCTGCTCCAGCACGGCGAGCAGCGCAGGATCCGGGCCGAGCGCCCGGGCTCGGGTGAGGGACAGCTCCGGGTGCACCTCGCCCACGCCCGCGAGCGCGTCGGCGATACCGTCCGTCGTACGCGCCTCGGGCACGAGCGCCAGCGAGACCGCGGCGATCCGGTTCGCGCCCGCCGTGACGAGCTCGTCCACGGCCTCGGCGACCGGCCACCGGTCGGCGCCGACGAGCCCACCCGCGACGGGAATCCCGGGGTGGCGTCGGCCCAGCAGCGCCACGAGGTCCTGGAACGCCACGGCGGCGGCGTCGTGCCGGGCGCCGGGCGCGGCGATGAGCAGTGCGGGCGGGGAAGTCACGCGTTCTCCTCGGAGACGGGGCTGTGGTGCCGGTGCTACGGGTGGTGCGGGTGCTGCCGCTTCGATCATGTCCAACGCCGCGGGATCCACGCCGGACGGGTGCCGTCGGTTGCTCACGCGCCGGCGACGACATCGCGCCGGAGCCCGCCGCCGGGGCGCGCGGCCGGTTCCGGAAGCCGTACGATCGCACAGGTCACTCTGCCAGGTCGCCCCTGCGTCCCCGACTTCCGTTTGGGTACGAGAAGTTCTCCGCCGCCCGCGAGCGCCGCGGCCTCCGCCACCGACGGGGTACCCACCGCGTCCCGCGCCGTCCCGGACGGGTGCGGCACCGGCACCAGGGCCAGTTCCCCGGCCGAGTGCGTCCGAAGAGGGACGCCGAGCGCGGCCGCGGCCTCGACGATCCCCGCCTCGGCCGCCTTCGCCTCCACCGTCGCCAGGGCGACGACCGCTCCCGCCGTCTCTCCGGCCTCCCGCAGCACGCGGCGGACCAGCCCGAGCACCTCGTCGACGGGCGTGCCGCGGCGCGCGCCGATGCCGACGACGAGGGCGCTCATGGCGTGGCACCCGGCGCAGGCGGCGGTGCATCCGCTAGCAAGAACGCATGGCGGTGTTCGTCGCGCTCGGCGCGTTCCTGATGACGCTGTTGGGCGGGTGGGCGGCGCAGCGTGTGACCGACCGGCGCCATCTCGTGCTGGGCCTCGCGGGCGGGCTCATGCTCGGCGCGGCCGGGCTCGATCTGCTGCCGGAGGCGGTGGCGGCAGCAGGCCACGAGATCTTCGGGGTGCCGCAGGCCATGCTGCTGTTCGTCGGCGGATTCCTGTTCGCCCACCTCGTGGAGCGGCTGCTGGCAGTCCGTCAGGCGTCGCACGGCGCGTACGACGGCGGTCGCCACGACCACCGCGTACCTCAGGTCGGCATGACCGCGGCCGCGGCCATGGTCGGCCACAGCCTCATGGACGGCATCGCGATCGGCGCCGCCTTCCAGGCCGGCGGAGGCATGGGTGCGACCGTCGCGCTCGCCGTGATCACGCACGACTTCGCCGACGGCTTCAACACGTACACGATCACCAGCCTGTACGGGAACGAGCGCCGCAAGGCCCTCGCCATGCTCTTCGCCGCCGCGCTCGCCCCCGTGGCGGGCGCCGCATCGACCCTGCTGTTCACCATGCCGGAAGAGCTGCTCGGCAGCTATCTCGGTTTCTTCGGTGGAGCGTTGCTCTACCTCGCAGCCGCGGAGATCCTGCCCGAGGCGCACCACGAGCATCCGGCCCGTTCCACACTGCTGTGCACCGTGGCGGGCGTGGCGTTCATCTGGCTGGTGACGGGCGTGGCCGAGTGATGCCGTGCGGTGCCTCATGGCTGCCCCGGCCTCTCCGCACACCACTCGACGAGGCGGCGGGCCGTGTCCGGCACCCCGGCCCAGTGAGTGTGCACGTAACTGGCGTGCACACCTTGCTGAACGAAGCCCTCGACCCGAGGCTCGGGCTGCCGCAGCCCCCAGGCCGCCTGCGGCCCGGCGCCCGGCTCCAGGACCGTGCGATGGAACTCGTGCCCGCGCATCCGCGTCCCCGCCGCGGCCAGAACGCTGTCGCTCACGGCGACCGCGTCCCGGTAGCCGAGGGTCAGCCGCTCGGACATCCGCGCATCGGCGTCAAGGACGCCGCACATGGGCTTCCCGTCCAGCGAGCGCGCGAGGTAGAGCAGCCCGGCGCACTCGGCCACCACGGGCGCCCCGGCCCGGGCCAGCTCGGCGACCGCCTTGCGCAGCCGTGAGTTGGCGGACAGCTCGGGGGCGTACACCTCGGGGAAACCGCCGCCGACGACGATGCCCTTTGTGCCGTCGGGGAGCTCCTCGTCGCGGAGGGGGTCGAAGGGGACGACCTCCGCGCCGGCGGCGGTGAGCAGCTCCGCGTGCTCGGCGTACGAGAACGTGAACGCGGCGCCTCCCGCCACCGCGATCACGGGCCGGTGGGCGGTCGGGCACCACTCGTGCGGGTCCCATGCCTCGGTGGGGAGAGCCGGCGCACTCCGCGCCAACGCCAGCAGCGCCTCCAGGTCGCACCCCAGACGCACCTGCTCCGCCTGCGCCTTGACCGCGTCCAGCGCCTCCGCGTGCCGCTCCGCGACCGGCACCAGACCCAGATGCCGTGACGGCGTCGCCACGGCGGGCGCCCGCCGCAGCACGCCCAGCACCGGCACCCCGGACTCCTCCAGGGCCTCGCGCAGCAGCGCCTCGTGCCGGTCGGTGGCGACCTTGTTGAGGATCACCCCGCCGAGCCGTACCTCCGGGTCCCAGGACGCGAAGCCGTGCACCAGCGCCGCCACCGACCGGGACTGCGACGACGCATCCACGACCAGCACGACAGGTGCCCGCAGCAGTTTCGCGACGTGGGCCGTCGATGCCAGTTCACCGGCGCCCGCCGCGCCGTCGAACAGCCCCATCACGCCCTCGACCACCGCCACGTCGCAGCCGCGCGCGCCGTGCGCGAAGAGCGGCGCGATCAGCTCCGTGCCGCACATGTACGCATCGAGGTTGCGGCCGGGGCGGCCGGTGGCGAGCGCGTGGTAGCCCGGGTCGATGTAGTCGGGGCCGACCTTGTGCGGGGAGACGGCGAGACCGCTCGCCGCGAAGGCGGCCATCAGGCCCGTCGCGACGGTGGTCTTGCCGCTGCCCGACGCAGGGGCCGCGATGACGAGTCGTGCTACCACTCGGTGCCTACCATTCGCCGTCTACCATTCGATGCCCCGCTGGCCCTTCTGACCCGCGTCCATCGGGTGCTTGACCTTGGACATGTCGGTGACGAGATCGGCGAAGTCGAGCAGCGCCTGCGGGGCGTTGCGGCCCGTGATGACGACATGCTGGGTGCCGGGGCGGTCGCGCAGCACCTGGATCACCTCGTCCGTGTCCACCCACCCCCAGTGGAGCGGGTACGCGAACTCGTCGAGCACATAGAACCCGTACGTCTCGGCGGCGAGGTCGCGCTTGACCTGCTCCCAGCCCTCGCGCGCCTTCTCCTCGTTGGACAGTGCTCCGTCCGCGGGGGCCCGCTGGATCCAGGACCAGCCCTCGCCCATCTTGTGCCAGTCCACGGCGCCGCCCTCGCCGGAGGCCCCGAGGACCCTCAGCGCGTTCTCCTCGCCGACCTTCCACTTCGCCGACTTGACGAACTGGAACACTCCGACCGGCCAGCCCTGGTTCCAGGCGCGCAGCGCCATCCCGAAGGCGGCGGTCGACTTCCCCTTGCCGACGCCCGTGTGCACCATCACCAGCGGGCGATTCCGGCGCTGGCGGGTGGTGAGTCCGTCGTCCGGTACGACGCTCGGCTGTCCCTGCGGCACTACGCGGCCCTCCTCGTTGTCGTTGCCTGTACGTCCCTGACCAGCCCGGCGATGCTGTCCGCGCGCAGTTCGTCCAAGGTGATGGCGGTGCCGCTCAGGTCGGCGGCGAGCCGTCCGGCGAGACCGAGCCGGACCGGACCGGTCTCGCAGTCGACGACCACCGAGGCGGTGCCGTCGGCGGCGTGCAGCCGCGCCGCGCGCCCGGCCAGGGCCACCGGGTCCGGGCCGCCGGTCGCCCGGCCGTCCGTCACGACCACGAGCAGCGGTCGGCGCGACGGATCGCGCAGCCGCTCCACGCGCAGCACGTCGTGCGCCTTGAGCAGGCCGGCGGACAGCGGCGTACGCCCGCCGGTCGGCAGCTGCTCCAGGCGCGCGGCGGCCGCGTCCACGGACGACGTCGGCGGCAGCGCCACCTCGGCGGCCGCACCGCGGAAGGTGACGAGACCGACCTTGTCTCGCCGCTGGTACGCGTCCAGCAGCAGCGACAGCACCGCGCCCTTGACCGCGCCCATCCGCTGCCGGGCCGCCATCGACCCGGACGCGTCCACGACGAACAGCACGAGATTGCCCTCCCGGCCCTCGCGCGTGGCCTGGCGCAGGTCGTCGCGCCGGACCACGAGGCCCGCGCCCGACCGCCCGCGCGCCCGCTGGTGCGGGGCCGCGGCCTGCACCGTCGCCGCCAGGTGGAGTTTGGTGAGCGCGCCTCGGGGCCGCCGGGCGCCGGTCGTCCTGCCGTGTTCGGTGCGGGCGCGGGAGCGGCGCCCGGCCGCGCCCTCGCCGAGCCCGGGGACGCTCAGCATCTTCGTACGGAACGGCTCGGCGGACCGTACGGCGGACTGCTCGCCCGCGCCGGGGGCCGGGGCGGGCTGCGACTCCGGCTGCCCGGTGGGCGGCGCCTCATCCGCGTCGGGACCCTGCCCCTGCGGCGGAATGCCGCCACCGCCGTCCGGGCCGCCGCCGGGCCCGCCGTCCGGGCCGCCGGGACCCGGGTCCGGGTCGGGGTCCGGGTCGGGGTCCGGCTCGTCGTCCGCGCCGAACTGCTCCAGCGTCTGGTCGAGCTTGTCCTCGTCGAGGCCCGGCGCGTCGAACGGGTTGCGCCGCCGCCGGTGGGGGAGCGCCAGCAGCGCGGCCTGCCGTACGTCCTCCTCCAGCACGTCCGTACGCCCCGCCCATGCGGCCAGCGCCGTCGCGGTCCTGGCCATCACGATGTCGGCGCGCATGCCGTCCACCTCGAACGCCGCGCACGTCGCCGCGATCTGCCGCAGCGCCGCGTCACCCAGCTCCACCCGGGGCAGCAGCGCCCGGGCCGCGGCGATCCGTTCGCGCAGCGACGACTCCTCGTCCGCCCAGCGCGCCGCGAAGCCGTCCGCGTCGTCGTCGTACGCCAGCCGCCGCCGCACGACCTCGACCCGCTGCTCCGGCTCCCGTGACGCCGCCACCTCGACCGTCAGACCGAACCGGTCCAGCAACTGCGGCCGCAGTTCGCCCTCTTCGGGATTCATCGTCCCGACGAGCAGGAAGCGGGCGGCATGCCGTACGGACACGCCCTCCCGCTCCACGTACGAGGCACCCATGGCAGCGGCGTCCAGCAGGAGATCCACCAGGTGGTCGTGGAGCAGGTTGACCTCGTCGACGTACAGAATGCCCCGGTGCGCGTCCGCGAGCAGGCCGGGCTCGAACGCCTTCACGCCCTCCGCGAGCGCCCGTTCGATGTCGAGCGCTCCGACCAGCCGGTCCTCCGAGGCCCCGACGGGCAGCTCGACCATCCGCGCCGGCCGTGCCGTACCGGGCGCAGCCTCGTGCGGCCCGTCCGGACACCCGGGATCGGGCGCCCCCGGCGCACACGAGAACCGGCACCCGGCGACCACGTCCACATCCGGCATGAGCGCCGCGAGTGCCCGCACGGCAGTCGACTTGGCCGTGCCCTTCTCACCGCGCACGAGCACACCGCCGACCGCCGGACTCACCGCGTTGAGCAGCAGGGCCAGCCGCAGGTCGTCCATCCCGACGACCGCGGTGAACGGATAGGGGGTGGTCATCGCCCGATCACTCCTTCGATGAAGCCGCGCCGACTGCGCTGCTCGCCGTTGCCCTCCCGAGGGCGATTGCCTTGCGCGTACACGGGGCCTCCGTCGCCGCGACCCCGCTCATCGAGGCCCGGACGGGCTCCTTCGGATCCGGTCAGGCGGAAGGGGCGGGGCGGGGAGAGAAGCCCGTCGCAGGCGTCCGGGAACGCCACGCGCACCCGCGTCGCGCCCGTCCCCCGCCTCACGGCGCGCCCGGCGCGATGAAGGGGAGGCCCGAGGGCGCACCGCCCTCGATCAGGCGCAGGAGCGCGTCCGTGTCCGCGTGTGCCGCGATCAGGTCGCCCAGCCGGTCCAGTTGCTCCTCGCGCAGCGCCCCGAAGCTCGTGTCCGGCGCCGGGACGAAGCGTCGTCCCGCCGCCGCCGCGACGACCCGCAGGAACGCCCGCCGGAAGCCGTCGCTCTCCAGCGACCCGTGCCAGTGCGTCCCCCACACCGCTCCGACCCTGCACCCGTCCAAGCTGTGTCCATTGTCATCAGAGATGAACGCTTCACCGTCCAGCACTTCGGCCACGCCGTGGTGGATCTCGTACCCCTCGACCCGTTCGCCCAGCGCCTGACCGACCGGCCGGGCGAGGGTCTTCTCGCGGGCGAACCGCACCCGCACCGGCAGCAGTCCGAGCCCCGCCACGGAGCCGGCACGCGACTCGACCTCGTCGTCGATGTGTTCCCCGAGCAGCTGGAAGCCGCCGCAGATGCCGAGCACGGGGCGGCCGTCCACCGCACGGCGCACCAGCGCGTCGGCGAGGCCCCGCTCGCGCAGCCACTCCAGCGCGCGGACGGTACCGCGCGTGCCGGGCACGACCACCAGGTCGGCGTCCACCAACTCCTCGGCGCGGTCCACGAAGCGCACGACCACGCCGGGTTCGGCCGCCAGCGCGTCCACATCGGTGAAGTTGGACATCAGAGGCACCGCGCACACCGCGACCCGCAGCACGTCCTCCCCGGCCGGCGGGGCGACCACGGACTCCCTGACCGCGCCCCGCAGGGACACGCGCAGGCCGTCCTCCTCGTCGATGCCGAGGCCGTGCGCGTACGGCAGGACGCCGTACGTCCGCCGGCCGGTCAACCCGTGCAGCATGTCCAACCCCGGTTCCAGCAGCGTCACATCGCCCCGGAACTTGTTGACGAGGTAGCCCGCGATCAGCTCCTGGTCCTCCCGGGCGAGCAGCGCCGTCGTACCGAAGAACTGCGCGAAGACCCCGCCCCGGTCGATGTCCCCGACCACCAGCACCGGGAAACGCGCGGCCCGTGCGATGCCCATGTTGACGATGTCGGTGCGGCGCAGGTTGATCTCGGCGGGGCTGCCCGCGCCCTCGCAGATGACGGCGTCGTACGTGCTCCGCAACTTCTCCAGGCACTCCATGACCGGTTCGAAGAGTGCCTGCTGCCTGCCCCCGTGGTAGCCGCGCGCGCTCAGTTCGCCCACCGGCTTGCCCATCAGGACGACCTGGCTGGAGCGGTCGCTGCCCGGTTTCAGCAGCACCGGGTTCATGAGCGCCGACGGCTCCACGCGCGCCGCCTGCGCCTGCATGGCCTGCGCCCGGCCGATCTCCGCACCTTCCCGGGTCACAAAGGAGTTGAGGGACATGTTCTGTCCCTTGAAAGGCGCGACCTTCACGCCCTGGCGCACCAGCCACCGGCAGATCCCGGCCGTGACGACGCTCTTGCCGGCGTCCGACGTGGTTCCGGCGACCAGCAGTCCGCCCCCGCTCATGCGGGCCTCCCCTTCATCCCCTTCAGGGCCCCGGCGGCCGCCCGCGCGCCCGCGCACGCCACGAGTGCCAGCACCCCCACGCGCCTCGACAGCCGTACCGCACGCTCGATGTCCGCGACCTCGACGGCCCGGCCGCCGCTGTTGAGCACGGGGCGGTGCTCGACTCGTCCGGCGTACGAGAGCGTCCCGCCGAGCCGTACGCCGAGAGCCCCCGCGAACGACGCCTCCACCGGGCCCGCGTTGGGGCTCGGGTGCTTCGCGGCGTCCGCGCGCCAGGCCCGTACGGCACCGCGGGGGTTGCCGCCGGCGAGCACCGCGAGTGCGGCGGTGAGGCGGGCGCCCGGCCAGCCGGCGGCGTCGTCGAGCCGCGCCGAGGCCCAGCCGTACCGGCGGTGGCGGGGCGACTTGTGACCCACCATCGCGTCCAGCGTGTTCACGGCACGGAAGCCCACCAGCCCGGGAACTCCGCCGAGCGCACCCCACACGAGTGCGCCGACGACGGCGTCGGAGGTGTTCTCGGCGACGGACTCGACGACCGCGCGGGCGATCCCGGGGCCGTCCAGCGCCTGCGGGTCGCGCCCGCACAGATGCGGCAGCCGCTCCCGGGCGACCTCGATGTCACCGGCCGCCAGTGCCCCGCCGATCGCCCGGGCCTCCCGCCCCAGCGACGTACCGCCGACGACGGCCCAGGTGGCCGCGGCGGTCAGCGCGATGGACGCCGTACGGGAACGGCGTACGGAAGCAGCGGCCAGCGCACCCGCTGCGATCGCGCCCCCGGCGCACACGACGGTGTGCACGGCGCCCCACCCGCGGTGGTCGCGCCACAGCACCCGTTCGACGGCAGCGGCGGCCCGGCCGAACGCGGCGACCGGATGTCCTCGGCGCGGATCGCCGAAGAGCAGGTCGCCGGCGAGTCCGGCAGCTGCACCGCATGCAAAGGTCCGCTCTGCACGCATGTTCGTCCTCACTCAGGGTCCGCGCCCTGGCTCGACGTGACCGGCGGTGAGAGTTCCTGGCTCCGGGAGTGGAGTGCACCCGTGACAGTGGCGGGACCGCGCCGGATTCGCACCGGCTTCCTCTTCTGCCGCCGTAAATGGCTCCGGAAGTCCACCACGGCCGCGAACACCCGTCAACTCGCCCCTGACCTGCGGCGGGACAGTGTGCGCAGTCCCACAGCGGAGTCCGGCTGCGAGTCCGACGTACGACAGGGGCCGGACGCACCCGAAGGTGTGTCCGGCCCCTGTGACGAGGATGCGCCGGCTGTCAGACGACGATCAGGTGGATCCCGTACGCCACGGCCGCAGCGCACAGCGCGAAGCAGGCGTAGGCGCCCGTGCGCGCGAGGGCCGCGGAACCGCCCGAACCACCCTGCGCGGAGGCGGCTTGCTGCTTGGCGAGGCCCACGATGCCCAGGGTGAACAGGCCCACCAGCGCGACGGTGACGACGAGGCTCACGCCGAAGACGGAGCCGAGAGCTGCCCAGTCGATCTTCATGCTGTTCGTTACTTCCTTACACCGTGGCGGCGGGTGCGGGTGCGGGTGCGGGGGCGGGCTCACCGGCGGCCGCGGGAGCGGCCGGCGCGGGGATGGTGACCTTGAGGCCGTCCAGCGAACCGGCCCCGGCGTCGGTGCCGTTCGCGCCGATCTCGTCGTCGGTGACATTGGTGTGGTCGACCGGCTTGCGGCGCGAGAGCGACCAGATCACACCCGAGCCCGCGATCAGCAGCAGCGCGACGGCGGCGATGCCCCAGGCGCCCTGGCTGGTCAGGAACTCGGCGGCGGCGCCCACGGCCGCGGCGGCCGGCAGTGTCAGACCCCAGGCGACGAACATCCGGGTGGCGGTGGACCAGCGGACCACGCCGCCCTTGCGGCCGAGGCCCGCGCCCATCACGGCGCCTGAGCAGGACTGGGTGGTGGAGAGCGAGAAGCCGAGGTGCGAGGAGGCCAGGATCACCGTCGCGGCGCTGGTCTGGGCGGCGAAGCCCTGCTGCGGCTGGAGGTCGGTCAGGCCCTTGCCCATGGTGCGGATGATGCGCCAGCCGCCCAGGTACGTACCGAGCGCGATCGCCAGACCGGCGGAGACGATGACCCACATCGGGGGGTTCGAGCCGGGGGCGAGGACGCCGCCGGTGACCAGGGCCAGGGTGATGACACCCATGGTCTTCTGCGCGTCGTTGGTGCCGTGGGCGAGGGAGACGAGTCCGGCCGAGGCGATCTGGCCGGCGCGGTAGCCCTTGGACGTGGCCTTGTCGTCGGCCTTGGCGCCGATCCTGTACGTCAGCTTCGTCGCGAAGAGCGCGGCGAGGCCCGCCACGACCGGCGCGGCGATGGCCGGGATCAGGACCTTGGTGACGATGGTCCCGCCGTTGACGGCGGAGAAACCGGCGGACATCACGGCGGCGCCGATGAGACCGCCGAAGAGTGCGTGCGAGGAGCTGGACGGCAGGCCCAGCAGCCAGGTGAAGAGGTTCCACAGAATGGCGCCGACGAGCGCCGCGAAGATCACTTCGGTGCGTATGCCTTCTTCGTTGATGATCCCGCCGGAGATCGTCTTGGCGACCTCGACGGACAGGAATGCGCCGACAAGATTCAGCACGGCGGACATGGCCACCGCCGTCTTGGGCTTGAGTGCGCCGGTCGAGATGGTCGTCGCCATCGCGTTGGCTGTGTCGTGGAAACCGTTCGTGAAATCGAACACGAGCGCGGTGACGATCACGATCCCGAGCAGAAGCGTGATGTTTTCCATTTACCCAGGCTTCTTTTGGATGTCAGTGGCTCGCCGACCGTAGGCAACCTGGATGAACGGAAGGTGAACTGAGGCGGGCGGCGTGGTGTCCCAAGGTGGATGCACCCACTCCGCCTGCGAAGGGAAGAGTGGCGGAAACCGGGCTAATGCGGGGTTTCGCGGGCGGGCAGCCGGGTCGTCGATCCGCCGAGGAGATCCTGCTCACTCCCGGCCGCTCGGAAGGCTTCGGCCGCTGTTGCGTCGCATGCCCTGAAAGGATCACCGCATGACCAGGCAGCAGGGACAGGCACCGGGGCGGGACCAGCCAAACGAGCAGCGGCACGAGCAGCGGCAGGACCAGCGGGAGGACGTGGTCGGCCGGGCCTGGGCGGACCTCGTGGCCACCGCCCGCAGAACCGCGGTGGACGGACTCGTCGTCGGGACCTCGGGCAATGTCTCCGTACGGGTCTCCACGGACGACGGCGAGCTGGTCCTGGTCACCCCGAGCGGAGTGCCCTACGACCGGCTCGGCGCGCAGGCCCCCGTCGCCGTCGGCCTCGACGGGCGGCAGCTGCTCGGCGCGCTCACCCCCACCAGCGAGCTGCCGCTGCATCTGGAGATCTACCACGCCACGGACGCGACGGCCGTCGTGCACACCCATGCCGTGCACGCCACCGCCGTCTCCACCCTGGTCACCGAGCTGCCGTTGATCCACTACATGGCCGCGGCCCTCGGCGGCCCCGTCCGTGTCGCCCCGTACGCCCTCTACGGGACGGACGAGCTGGCCGCGAACATGCTCCGGGCCCTCGCGGACCGCACGGGCTGTCTCCTCCAGAACCACGGAACCGTCACGTACGGAGCCTCGCTCGACCAGGCATACGACCGGACGGCCCAGCTGGAGTGGATGTGCCGGGTCTGGCTCACCGCGAGCTCCGTCCCCGGCCGGGAGCCGTCCCTGCTCTCGCCCGCCCAGCTCGACGAGGTGCGCGACAAGCTCCGGACCTACGGCCAGTCCCGCTGACAGCGCCGCGTACGCCGCTCCCTCCGGACGCCTGGCCGCACTGCGCCTCTGGCCGCGCCGCGCCTCTGACCGCGCTGTGCACACCACTCCGGCCGGGCGCGTGGATCACGCCGATCGCACGGCGGCGTCACCCGCCGTGCCCTGTCCACTGGCAGCACTGCGGTGACGCGCCGACACTGGAGCAGTGCGCCCGGTTACAGCGACGGCAGCGGCCGTCACCACTCTCATAGGTCTCGGTGCGGCCACCTTCGCGGCCGGCCGTTACGCCAGCGACGCCGCGCTCAAGGTGCCGCCCGGACGGCCCTTCCCAGGCGAGCCCCGGCTCACCGTCCACGCCACGGGGCCGGGCCGTATCACCCTCACCCGCAGCCTCGTCTCCCTTCGGCCCGGTACGTACGGACTCACCGGCACCGATGTGCACGCGATCGTCGGCCCCGTCCTCGAGGACGTACCGCACGCCGCGGACACCGTCGTGCGCCGGCTGGAGAGCGTCGGGCACGGCAGCCTCGACATCGGCACCAAGGTGCGGCTCACCCCGCAGGTGCACAGCGGCACCCCGAGCAGCGCCCTCGGCATCGACCACGAGGACGTGGACATCCCCGGTGAACTGGGCTCGCTGCCCGCCTGGTTCGTCCGCGGCCCCCGCAGCACGTGGATCATCGCCGTGCACGGTCTGGGTGCCACGCGGCAGCACGCCCTGAACCTCATGCCCTTCCTCGTCGGCCGGCAGCTGCCCGTGCTGGCCGTCGCCTACCGCGGGGACCCCGGCGCGCCCGGCTCCCCGGACGGCCTCGGCCACCTCGGCGACTCCGAGTGGCGCGACCTCGACGCCGCCGTCCGGTACGCCGTGCGCAGCGGCGCCGAGCGCGTGATCGTGCACGGCTGGTCCACCGGCGCCGCAATGGCTTTGCACGCCGCCGCCAATTCCTCCTACCGCGACCGTATCGCCGGGCTCGTCCTCGACTCCCCGGTGCTCGACTGGCAGGCCACCCTGCGCGCTCTCGCCACCGCCCGGCGCACCCCGTCCTTCCTGCTGCCGCTCGCCGTGCGCGCGGCCCAGGGCCGCACCGGGCTGCACGGCGACCGGCTGCGGGAGGCCGCCGACCCGGACGCCCTGCGCGTCCCCACGCTGATCTTCCACGGCCCCGACGACAGGCTCGCGCCCTGGGGTCCTTCCCGGGAGCTCGCTGCCCGCCGCCCGGACCTGGTCAGCCTCCAGACCGTGCCCGACGCTCCGCACGGCGCCATGTGGAACGTGGACCCGGCCCGCTACGAGGAGGCCCTCCGCCGCTTCCTCACCCCCCTTGTCTAGCAACCATTCCCGCAGCCCCGCGGCACCTTCCGAGCAGCGGCGGAGCGACTCCGGAGCCGCCCCGCGGCAAGCCCGTTCCGCGAGATCACGGATTCCGTTTGGGCTTTCGGGCCGTCAACGGGAAGACTGCTCCCGTGACGTCCCGTAACCTGCGCGACTCCAGACTCCGTCTTGTCCGCCCTCGTCCCACCGTCACGGCCCGCCGCGCCGTGTCGAACCGGCGTACGCGCCCCGCTCCGCGCCCGCCCGAGGGCACCCCGCCCGCCGCGGAACTGGCCCGCCAGGCGCGCGAGGTCCTCGCCGACGCGGTCCGTGTCGCCCGCTGGGCCGCGGCCGTGCGCGACGCGGCCGTCGGCCCGGCCGCGCTGGAACGTGCCGCGGACGCGCTGGAGCTGACGCCGGACCAGGTGAGCGCGGGCTGGGACCGCGCCCGGCTCGCCGGACTCGTCGAGCTCCACGGCGCCACCGCACGCCCCGGCTGGCGGCTGAACGCCTGGGACCGCGACGACACCGCCGTGCTGCGGGGCTGGGTCGCGCTCTTCGACGCCTGGTCCCTCGTCCACCCCGCGCCCGCCGACGTCGCCCCCGCGGCGGTCGCCGAGGTCGTCGAAGCCGTCCCCCAGGTGCTCTCCCTGCTCCAGCTCTCCGCCGGCCCCGTGCTCGTACCGGCTCTGCTCGACCTGCTGCAGCAGCGCGTCGTGGAACTCCGCGAGGAGCGCTGCGAAGTGCCCTACGGGGCCCAGCCCGACCCCGCCATGACCGGGCCCGGGACGGTCCGGTCCGACGTTCCCCTCTCCGCCCTGCTCGACTGGGCCCTGGAGGGCCTCGCCGCCGTGGGCGCGCTCACGCTCGGCCCGGGCCAGGCCGCCCTCACCCCGCTCGGGAACTGGGCGGTCTGGGTCAAGCTCGAACAGATCTGTGTCGCCGCCCAGAGCCCCGCAGGCCATATCGAGCACTCCGCCGAGGACATGCTCCGCGCCTGCGCCGGGCTCACCCCCGGGCCCGCCCGTGACGAGTACCGTGCCTGGCTCGCCGCCCGTACGGTCTCCAGCGCCGTCAGCGAACTCCTCGCCGCCGCCCGTGGCGAGGACGCCCTGCTCCGCGGCCTCGCCTTCGAGGCGCTCCGGGTGGTCGGCGCCCCCGCCGAGGCCGGAGTGCGCGCCGCGGCCGAAGAGTCCTCCCTGCGGCCGTACGCCCTGCTCTGGCTCGCCGAGTACGAGGGAGCGGACCCCGAGGACACCGCGGACGTGCTCACCCGCGAGGAGGCGACCTGGCTCTGGGTCGACACCGCGGCCGCCGTCGCCGACCACGGCGACACCGCGCTGCTCGTCCGCCACCTCGACTCGGCGGTCCAGGGCACCGTCCCCGCACTGCTGGACGAGGTCAGGGCCGTCGGTCACCCGCGCACCGTGCAGGTCCTGGTCGCCCTCGCGGCCGCCCACCCCGACCCCGCCCTCGCCAAAGCCGTCCGCCGGGCGGCCTTCCAGGTCCACACGGGAGGCGTGTAGACCGGTCGGGCAGGGACGGCGTGCGGGCCGGCCCTCCGGATCCGGAGGGATGCCCCTAGCCCTCCGCCGCCCCCGGCCGGTACGTCCCGAAGCTCCAGAGGTTGCCCTCGAGATCACGCGTCGTGTAGTCCCGGGAGCCGTAGTCCTGGTCGGTGGGCGGCATCACGACCTCCGCCCCGTGCTCCACGGCCCTGCTGTGGTGTGCGTCCACGTCGTCGACATGGACGAAGACCCCGGCCGGGCCGGCGCCCTCCATCAGCTTGTCGAACTGGCTCCCCGTGCCCTTGCTGCCGAGCATCACCATTCCGTTCCCGTACGACAGTTCGGCGTGGACGACCTTGCCGTCCTCGCCCTCGTACACGGCGCTCTCCGCGAAGCCGAAGGCCTCGGTGAGCTGCTTGATCGCGGCCTTGGCGTCCGCATACAGCAGCGTCGGACAGATGCTCGGTCCCTCCGCCATCTCGATCACCCCTAACTCCTCGCTCGACGACAGGAATGTGATCTGACTCTCAGTCTGGCAGGGGGTACTGACAATGCCCGGCACCCGAGCGGGAGCCGGTCACCGGAAGGTGTTGCACTGGGCCATGTCGCCTGTGCGGAAGCCCTGGTAGAACCACTCCTGGCGCTGCGCAGCCGAACCGTGCGTCCAGGACTCGGGGGTCACCCGGCCCTGGATCTTCTGCTGGATCCGGTCGTCGCCCACCGCGGCGGCCGCGTTCAGGCCGTCCCGGATGTCCGCATCCGTCAGCCGGGTCAGCAGCGGCCTGCCGGTCCTCTCGTCCGGGGTGGTCGTGGCGTGGCGCGCCCACACTCCCGCGTAGCAGTCGGCCTGCAGCTCCACGCGCACCGCGTTGCTGGCAGGGCCGGCCTGCCGGTCCTGCGCCCGGGCCAGCGTGCCCATCTGGTTCTGGATGTGGTGGCCGTACTCGTGCGCGACGACGTACGCCTGGGCGAAGGGGCCGCCGGACGCCCCGAACGTGGTCCGCAGATCGTGGAAGAAGTCGAGGTCCAGATAGACCTTGCGGTCCGCCGGGCAGTAGAACGGCCCGACCGCCGAGGTCGCCGAGCCGCAGGCCGTGCCGACCCGGCCCGTGAAGAGCACGGTCGGTGCATCCGTGTAGCGCCCTCCGCGCCTCGTGTACTCCGACCGCCAGAAGTCCTGCACGCTGTTGACCACCGCGACGGTCCGGCAGTCCTCCCGGATGTTCGCGTCCGCGCCCTTCCTGCAGGTCTGGCCCACCTCCGCCGCCGAGGAGGCGCTCACGTCCGGCTGCGTTCCGCCCTCCGTGAGCCCGAGCTGTTCGGGGCCGACCCCGAAGAGCAGGCCCAGGATCAGCGCGATGAAGCCGACGATCCCGCCGCCGACCGTGGCCTTCCCGCCGGGGATGCGCCGACCGCGCACATCCTGGACCTCCGACGTGTCCAGGTCGGCGTTGTCGTCGAACTGCATTCCCCGAGTATCGATCAGCGCCACGCGTTCTGCCTGTTTTGTCATGACTTATTCATCACTGCGGAGGCCGCTCCACCGTGGGGAGAACCACAGGAAACCGGTTGCATGCGCCCGGTAGACTGACCCGTATGGCAATTCTCCTCGTGGATTAGACGGCGTCGAAGCTGCCGCACGCCCCGTCGTCCTTCCGCCGTCCGTCCCGTTCTGGAGTCTTACCGTGATCACCGCTTCCGGCATCGAGCTGCGTGCCGGCGCCCGCATCCTCATCGAGTCCGCCAACTTCCGCATCGCCAAGGGCGACCGCATCGGCCTCGTCGGCCGCAACGGAGCGGGCAAGACCACCCTCACCAAATGCCTCGCGGGCGAAGGCGTTCCCGCCGCGGGCCAGATCGCCCGCTCCGGCGAGGTCGGCTACCTCCCGCAGGACCCGCGCACGGGCGACCTCGACATCCTCGCCCGCGACCGCGTCCTCTCCGCCCGCGGCCTCGACGTGCTGATCCGCAAGATGCGCGAGAACGAGCAGCGCATCGCCACGGGCGCGGGCGCGACGCGCGAGAAGGCCCTGAAGCAGTACGAGCGCCAGGAGACCGAGTTCCTGACGAAGGGCGGGTACGCCGCCGAGGCCGAGGCGGCCACGATCGCCGCCGCGCTCAACCTGCCCGACCGCGTTCTGGGCCAGCCGCTCCACACGCTCTCCGGTGGCCAGCGCCGCCGTGTCGAACTCGCCCGGATCCTCTTCTCCGACGCCGACACGCTGCTCCTGGACGAGCCGACGAACCACCTCGACGCCGACTCGATCGTGTGGCTGCGCGACTACCTGAGGACGTACCGCGGCGGCTTCATCGTCATCTCCCACGACGTCGACCTCGTCGAGACCGTCGTCAACAAGGTCTTCTACCTCGACGCCAACCGCTCGACGATCGACATCTACAACATGGGCTGGAAGCTCTACCAGCAGCAGCGCGAGGCCGACGAGAAGCGTCGCAAGCGCGAGCGCCAGAACGCCGAGAAGAAGGCCGCCGCGCTCAACGCGCAGGCCGACAAGATGCGTGCCAAGGCCACCAAGACCGTTGCCGCGCAGAACATGGCGCGCCGCGCCGAGCGGCTGCTCGCCGGGCTGGACGAGGTGCGGGTCTCCGACAAGGTCGCCAAGCTCCGCTTCCCCGAGCCCGCGCCGTGCGGCAGGACCCCGCTGATGGCCGAGGGGCTGTCCAAGTCGTACGGCTCCCTCGAGATCTTCACCGACGTCGATCTCGCGATCGACAAGGGCTCCCGCGTCGTCATCCTCGGCCTGAACGGCGCCGGCAAGACCACGCTGCTGCGGCTCCTCGGCGGCGTGGAGACGCCGGACACCGGCCAGGTCGTCGACGGCCACGGCCTGAAGCTGGGCTACTACGCCCAGGAGCACGAGACGCTCGACCCGGACCGCACGGTCCTGGAGAACATGCGCTCCGCCGCGCCGGACCTCGACCTGGTCGAGGTCCGCAAGGTGCTGGGCTCCTTCCTGTTCTCCGGCGACGACGTCGACAAGCCGGCCGGGGTGCTCTCCGGCGGTGAGAAGACCCGGCTGGCCCTGGCCACGCTGGTGGTCTCGTCGGCGAACGTGCTGCTCCTGGACGAGCCGACCAACAACCTCGACCCGGCCAGCCGCGAGGAGATCCTGGGCGCGCTGCGCACGTACAAGGGCGCGGTCGTGCTGGTCACGCACGACGAGGGCGCGGTCGAGGCGCTGCAGCCGGAGCGGATCATTCTGCTGCCGGACGGCGTCGAGGACCTGTGGGGCGCCGACTACGCGGATCTCGTCGCGCTCGCCTGACCCTGACCGCCCGGACCGCCCGGCCGCGGCGCGGCGACCGGGCGGCCGCGGACCTGCCCTTGACCGGGCGGGCCTCTTGTCGCCACCCCGCGGCGGGCCCTGCTCCGAACGGGCGGGCCTGATCCACTTCGTATGGATCATTCGGCTCATGAGTGATCCTTCATCTGAGTGAGTGTGTCTCGTACCTCGGCGTGGCGATCTGCCGAAACGGTCCTCCACGGTCGGCCGGTACCCGGAACGGCCCCGTCCGCAGCACACCGGCCCTGACCTGGAATTTCACCCGGTGGGACGCCGAAATCTCTCTGCAGCCCGCACCGGAATACTGAATTCCGGTCAGGGTGGCGCTCTTGCGGCCGCCAAAGCTTGTCGTACGGACCTTGTCGAATGGGTGGCCATGGAGCCCTCGAGGGGTGATCATGAGAGTCCAGAGCGCACTTCCCATGAGGAGGCACGGGTGGCCGAGACTCTGAAGAAGGGCAGCCGGGTGACCGGCGCCGCGCGCGACAAGCTCGCGGCAGACCTGAAGAAGAAGTACGACTCCGGTGCAAGCATCCGGGCGCTGGCCGAAGAGACCGGCCGCTCCTACGGATTCGTCCACCGGATGCTCAGTGAGTCCGGAGTCACGCTGCGGGGACGCGGCGGAGCGACGCGCGGCAAGAAGGCCGCCTCGGCCTGACGGCCGGGAGCGGCATCTGTCGAGAGCGGCGTTTGAGGCCGACCGGCCGGATCCGGTGCCGGCCACCCGGTCGACCGTGTGGTCGGCCGGGTGGTTACTGTGCAGTCACTTAACCGTCGCTGCACCGACTGCACCGCCCGGAACCGGAGGCACCTCATGACTTCGCTCGACTCGCTGGACTCTGTGCTGGACAAGGACGGCGTACGGCTCACCGTCGAAGACGCGGTGGCCACGGTGACCCTCACCAACCCGGACAAGCGCAACGCCCAATCCCCCGCTCTCTGGCGGGCGTTGGCCGAAGCCGGGCGGTCACTGCCGGGTAACGTGCGGGTGGTCGTGCTGCGCGGTGAGGGCAAGTCCTTCTCCGCGGGGCTCGACCGGCAGGCGTTCACGCCCGAGGGCTTCGACGGCGAGCCGTCGTTCCTCGACCTCGCGCGCGGCTCGGACGAGGAGCTGGACGCGGTCATCGCCGAGTACCAGGAGGCGTTCACCTGGTGGCGCCGCAACGACGTCGTGTCGATCGCGGCGGTCCAGGGCCATGCGATCGGTGCCGGGTTCCAGCTCGCCCTCGCCTGCGATCTGCGGATCGTCGCGCAGGACGTGCAGTTCGCCATGCGCGAGACCAGCCTCGGTCTGGTTCCCGACCTCACCGGAACCCACCCGCTCGTCTCCCTCGTCGGCTATGCCCGGGCGCTCGAGATCTGCGCCACCGGGCGTTTCGTCCAGGCCGATGAGGCGGAGCGGATCGGCCTCGCCAACCTTGTTGTGCCCGCCGCCGAACTCGACGCGTCCGTAAGCGACTTGGCGGCCGCGCTGCTCACCGCGCCGCGGGACGCGATGATCGAGACCAAGGCGCTGCTGCGCGGTGCGCAGGAGCGCACGTACGAGGAGCAGCGGACGGCCGAGCGGGCCGCCCAGGCCCGGCGTCTGCGGGACCTCGCGGGCCTCGCGGACTGACGGCGCGCCTCGCCTGCGGCCGGCCCCGCCCCGCCCCTGCGGCCGGCCCGGCCCCGCCCCGCCCCTGCGGCCGGCCCGGCCCGGCCCCGCCCCGCCCCCGCGGCGGGGCGTGCGCCTCGCCGCGCGGGCGCACGCCGCAGCGCCCTCAGCGCCCGGTCGGTACATCCGTGATCAGGACCGCCACGGGCACGGGCGACGGAAGCACCCCAGTGACCGCCTCCCGGACGGCCAGTGCCACCGCCAGCGGGCGGTGACCGGGTGCCGTCGCGCATTCGACGCGTACGGAGGCCTCCTCGATGCGGACCGGTACGCCCAGCGTGCCCGTGAGGTGGGCGACGCCCGGAACGGCGGCCGCCGTGGTGCCCACCTCGCCCCGCGGGGTCACCGCGGGTACTCCGGCCGGCGGATTCACCGGCTCCGGCTCCGCCACGGCGTCCAGCAGCGCCGTCACCTGCAGGTCGATCTCCGTGACCGCGAGGTCCAGCCGCTCCGCGGAGGCGGTGTGAAGGGTCGCGCGGAGCCGCTGGGCCAGGGCCGGGATCGGTTCGTCGGGGGCCGCCGCGAATTCCGCCTCGATACGCAGCGGGCCCGGCGGCAGGGCGGCCGGTGGCGGCGGAACTGCCGGTTCCGCGGTCGTGTCCGGCCCGACGAGCCCGATCCGCAGCCGGCCGAGCACGGCGCCGCGCACCTCCCGTGCCGCCGCCGCACGCAGGACCCCCTCCGCCGCGCGCTCGGTCAGCCAGGCCCCGTCGGCCGCTCCGCCGAGCGGGAGGAGCCTGCCCAGCCCCATCCGGGCCCGTACCGTCGCGGCCCATCCGCCGGCCGTCGTCATCGCCCGAGCCCTGTCATGGCTCCCGCCTCGTCATTGCTCCAGCCTGCCGCATCCCCGGCGCGAGACCGGGCAAGCACACTTAGTGTGGTCATCGGAGTCAGGAGTTGACCACCGCCCGGAAAGGGACGTATGGCGATGACCGAGACCGACGTCAATGTCAAGAAGGAGCCGTCCGGCCCTGTCCGGCGGGGCGGCGGAGATCCGGGCACGCGGGGCCGCACCACCATCGCCGACGGTGTGGTCGAGAAGATCGCCGGACTCGCGGCCCGGGACGTGGTGGGTGTCCACGCCATGGGCAGCGGAATCTCCCGTACGTTCGGCGCCGTGCGCGACCGTGTGCCCGGTGGCGGCGGTCGTTCGAGCAGCGCCACCCGTGGTGTGAAGGCCGAGGTCGGCGAGGTCCAGACGGCGCTCGATCTCGAGATCGTCGTCGACTACGGAGTATCGATCTCGGACGTCGCCCGCGACGTGCGCGAGAACGTCGTCGCCGCGGTGGAGCGCATGACCGGGCTGGAGGTCGTCGAGGTCAACATCGCGGTCAGCGATGTGAAGCTGCCGGACGAGGAAGAAGAAGAGCCGGAACCGCGGATCCAGTAGCCCAGTGGCGGATCCAGTGGCTCCAGCAGGGGAGCGAGCTCACGAGAGGGGCTCACGATGAGCATGGCGGTGGCCGGCCTGTTGGCCGGCATGGCGCTCGGATTCGCCGGGTACTTCGGCGGTTTCGGGGCTTTTCTCCTGGTGGCCGCGCTCGGCGCGGTCGGGTTCGTGGCCGGCCGCTTCGTGGACGGCGACCTCGAACCGGGTGACTTCTTCCGGCGCCGCGAGCACGGCGACCGGCGGAGGTGACACGGCGTGGCCGCGGAGTCGACTCCGCCCGTGGCGACGAAGGAGATCGAGGCGGCGGAGCGGGGAGCGACGACGATCGCCGACCGGGTCGTCGCCAAGATCGCCGCGCAGGCGGCGCGGGAGGCCCTCGTACAGGTACCGGAGGGCGGCGAGGCTCCCCACGCCACGGTCACGGTGCACCATGACCGCGCCCGCGTGCGGATCAGCCTCGAACTCGAATACCCCACCGACATCGGCGAGCAGTGCCGCGCCGTGCGTCGCCGTGTCACGCAGCGGGTAGAGGCGTTGGCGGGGATGGAGGTGCCCGAGGTGGCCGTACAGGTCGAGCGGCTGCACTCCGTCCACACGCGCCGGGCGGCCCAGGGGAGGCTCCGATGACCGAACCCGTGAAGGAAAAGGAACAGGAGAAGGAACTGGACCAGTCGGCCTCCGCGGCCGCGTACCGGCCCGCCGCCGTGGACCAGGACGACCGCCGCGGACGCTTCTGGTCCAAGCGGCGGATCCCGGCCGGGCTGCTCGCGGCCGTGGTCGCCGGCGGTGCGGGGCTGCTCCTGTACGACGTCGCGGCCGTCCGGGCCGAACGGCCCGCCATGGCCTGGCGCCAGGGGCTCGCCGACCGGCTGGAGCGATGGCCCGTCGGCAACACCTGGGTGCTGGTGGGCGCGGGCGTCGCGGTGCTGCTCGGGGTGTGGCTGTTCGTGCTCGCGGTGACGCCCGGGCTCCGGGGACTGCTGCCGATGCGGCGGGACCCGTCGGACACGGACGTACGGGCCGGACTGGACCGGGAGGCCGCCGCGCTGGTGCTGCGCGACCGGGCGATGGAGGTGTCCGGGGTGCAGTCCGTGCGCGTACGGATGGGGCGGCGCCGGGTCGGGGTACGGGCGGTGTCCCACTTCCGTGAACTCGACGACGTACGGTCCGACATGGACGCGGTGCTCGGTGCGGGAATCCGGGAACTCGGGCTGGCGCATCCGCCGGCGCTGTCCGTGGTCGTCCGGCGGCCTGCGAAGAAGGGGTGACCAGGATGCTCCGCGTCGTCAACCGCGTGCTGGTCGGCCTCGCCGGGTTGGTGCTGCTGGCCGCCGGTGGAGGGGTGCTCGCCGCCGGGCTCGGCCTGGGCGTGCCGTCCTGGTGGCCCTGGTCCGGTCCCGACGACGTCCTGCTGAGCGAGAGCGCGCGGCAGCGGTGGCGGGCCGAGGGCTGGTGGTGGCCCGTCGTCATCGCGGCGCTCGCGGTCCTCGTGCTGCTCGCCCTGTGGTGGCTTGTGGCGCAACTGCGCCGCTCGCGCCTCGCGGAGGTCCTGGTCGAAAGCGGCGACGGCGAGGGCGCGCTGCTTCGGGGCCGGGCGCTGGAGGCCGTCCTTGCGGGCGAGGCGGAGCACCTGGACGGGGTGGCCCGTGCCCGGATCGCCCTCCACGGCCGCCGCACGGCCCCTACGGCCCGTGTCCGTCTCCTCCTGGAGCCGTACGCCTCCCCGGGCGAGACCCTGCACCGTCTCTCGACGGAGGCGCTGACCCATGCCCGTGACTCGGCGGGCCTCGCGTCGCTCCCGTCGGAGATCCGCCTCCGCGCCGAGAAGCACCGCGCACGCCGCGTGACGTGACGGGGTGCCGCCCCGTCGGCCCCGGGCGGGCCCACTGGGGCGCGCCCGCAGACCCTCGGTGCCGGTGGGGGCGGCCCGTGTGTCCGTTCCCAGGTGCCGGACGGGCCGGGTGTGGCAGGTGCAAAGTCCGCCGCAGGCGGCGACCGCGGGCTCGGGCCGGGCGGTCGCTCGGGATGCGGGCCTGCGGGCGCGCTGGTTGGCTGGAGGAGCCCGCTCATTCCGACGTCCGAGGAGTGACCATGAGCGTTGCAGGTGAATCCGGTGGGCGCGTCCGGCAGATGCGTCAGAAGGCAGAGGAATTGAAGCAGGCTGCGGAACGGGCGACCGACCCGGAGGAGCGGCAGCGGCTCCAGGACAAGGCCCGCAGGCTGCAGGAGCAGAGCGAGCAGGAGAGCGCCATGGGCGCGGGGGACATATACCCCCAGGAGTAAGCACTCAGGCGTTCACCGGCCGGTGGCCGCTCGCGACACACCAGACGCGAGCAGTCACCGGCTCCGTGCGTAGGGGCAGCCCTCAGCAGCCCTGAACGGCCCCGGCCGACCCCACCGAAATCCTCCCTGGCGCCGCCGCCCCGCCACCGTGCTCAGTAGCCGTGCCGGGCCCCGCCGTCCACCGGAAGCATCACGCCCGTCAGATACGACGCCGCAGGGGACAGCAGGAACGCCGCCGTACGGCCGAACTCCTCCGGAGTGCCGTATCGCCGCAGCGGAATGCGGGACTCGTTGGCAGCGCGGGCCGCGTCCGCGTCGCCGGAGAGGGCGTCGAGTTCGCGGACGCGGTCCGTGTCGATGCGGGCCGGGAGCAGCCCCACGACGCGAATGCCGCGCGGGCCCAGTTCGTCGGCGAGGGACTTGGCGAGGCCCGCGAGGCCAGGGCGCAGACCGTTGGAGATGGTCAGGCCCGGGATCGGCTCATGGACCGAGCCGGACAGCACGAAGCCGATGATCCCGCCGTCGCCGAGCGCCTCCGCCGCGCCCCGCGCCAGCCGCACCGCGCCCATGAAGACCGACTCGAACGCCGACCGCCACTGCTCGTCCGTGTTGTCCGTGACAAAGCCGGGAGGCGGGCCGCCGACGCTGATCAGGACGCCGTCGAGGCGGCCGAAGTGCTCGCGCGCTGCTGTGATCAACTGCTCGGCGACCGCCGGGTCGGCGTTGTCCACGGCGACTCCGACCGTCTGCGGGCCCAGCTCGGCGGCGGCCTTCGCGACGGACTGCTCCTCCCGCCCGGTGATGACCAGCTTCGCGCCCTCCGCCGCCAGCGCCCGCGCCGAAGCGTTGCCCAGTCCCCGCGTCGCTCCGGTGACGACGTACACACGGTCCTTCAGTCCAAGATCCATGGGCCCCATCCTGCCGCCTCGCACCAGGACAGGGACAGACCGGGGACGCTTGTGACCGCACCGCGGCCGACTGGGCGGCCGCCCGCGGAGCCGGCTACGCGGCCGCCGTCACCGACTCGGCCGCATCCTGCTCGCCCGCGGCCGCCGCGCGGTCGCGCTTCTCGCGGCGTACGAGGATCACCCAGCCGACGGGCACACCGGCCGCGAACAGCCACCACTGCACGGCGTACGCCATGTGCGCACCGATGGAGTCGTGGTCGGGGTCGGGGATCAGCTCGGGGGAGCCGCCGGCGGGTTCCGGCGCGGTCTGCTCCAGATAGCCGCCGAGCACCGCACGGCCGAGGCTCTTCCCCTGCTGCTCGCTGTTGATCAGCATGATCTGGCGGGGCGGCAGCCCGGACAGGTCCTTGATCCCGCTGGAGCTCGTTGTCTGATCGGCCATCAGCCGCCCGGTGACGGTCACTTCGCCCTTGGGCGCGGGCGGCACCTCGGGAAAGGCCGCCTGGTCGGCCGCGGTGGGCACCCAGCCGCGGTTGACGAGGACCGCGCGGCCGTCGGTGAGGATCAGCGGGGTCAGTACGTGGAAGCCGACCCGGTCGTCGGCGTTGGTGCGGCGGCGCACGACGACCTCGTGGGCGGTGTCGTACGTGCCGGTCGCCGTGACCCGCCGCCAGTAGTCGGCGCGGGGGACGGTGTGACCGGGGGAGGTCAGCTCGGTGACCGGGACGGGCCGGGCGGTGAGGTTGTCCGAGATCAACTCGTTCTGTGCGACCCGGTGCTGGTGCCGGTGCAGCTGCCAGAATCCCAGCTCGACCATCACAGGAACGAGGACGAGGCTGACGAGGGTGAGGATCACCCACTGCCGGGACAACAGGAAGCGGTACACCCCATGACCGTACAACTCGGCCATGGGGTGCTCGGACGGAGGGGTCCCGGGCGCCGGGGAGCCTCGGGGAGTCCGGGACCCGCGCGGGAGGCTCAGACCTTGTCGATGATGCCCGCCTTTCCCTCGGAGCGCGCGCAGTGGGCGCCGCAGTACCAGTGCCCGTCGGCCTCGACGCCCTGGCCGATGATCTGGACCCGGCAGTGTTCGCAGACGGGGGCCATCCGGTGGATGGCGCAGGAGAAGCAGTCGAAGACGTGCACCGCGCCCTGCGCGTGCACCTCGAACGACATGCCGTAGTCGTTTCCGCAGACCTCGCAACGTGCCATGCGCCGCATGCTGCGGAGCGCGGGGCACCGGAGCAAGATCCATGCTGGCGGGTCGGCGCGGCAGCACCCGACCGGCGCAGCGGGTCCCTGCGGGCGCGGCCGGAGAGGCGCCCTCCGGCCGCCTGGCGCCGAGGCGACCTCCTGCCGGCGTGGAGTCGAGAGCCGGCGTCCCGGCCGTCGCGGAGCACCGGACGGCCCGGACTCAGTCGTCCGCCGCGGCCACGTCCCTCAGCAGCTGTGTGAAGGCCGCCTCGTCGACGATCGGCGTCCCGTACGACTTCGCCCTGAGCGTCTTCGAGGTCGCCGCGTCGGGGTCGTTGGTGACGAGCAGGCTCGTCAGCCGGGAGACGCTCGTCGCGACATGGAGCCCGGTCTCGATCGCGCGGTCCTCCAGGAGCTCGCGCTCGATGGACGTGTCGCCCGAAAAGGCCACGCGCATTCCCTGCTTGAGTGGTTTGTCCGGCTCGTAGCGGCCAGGGTTCGGATACGGACACGCGGGACGCCTGCGTGACGGGCGCCAGCTGTTCGGCCGGTACGAGGACCCCGATGCCTGGTGGCCGATGCGTGGAGTGGCGGGCGTGGACGACCACTCGGTCAGCGGCCGGCACTCCAGCAGAGGCAGCCGCACTCCGCGCTCGGCGGCGGCGTGCAGGCTGGGCCGGAACGCCTCGGCCAGCACCCGTGCGTCGTCCAGCGCGTGGTGCGCGCGCCGCTGGACGACACCGAAGTGGGCGGCCAGCGACTCGAGCTTGTGGTTGGGCAGCGGGAGCGAGAGCTCCTTGGAGAGGGCGATCGTGCACAGCCGCTGCCGCACGGGCGCGACGCGCTCCGCCCGCGCGTACTCTCTGGCGATCATCGACCAGTCGAAGATCGCGTTGTGTGCGACGAGGACCCGGCCGTCGAGCCGGTGCGCGAACTCGTGGGCGATATCGGTGAAGAGCGGTGCGCTCTCCAGCACCTCGCTCGTCAGCCCATGGATCCACACCGGGCCCGGATCCCGCTCCGGATTCACCAGCGTGTACCAGTGGTCCTCGACATTTCCCTGGGCGTCCAGCCGATAGACGGCAGCCGACACTATCCGGTCGTCGCGGGCGAGTCCGGTGGTCTCCACGTCGACGACCGCGTACCCCTGGGGATACGCGGTCGGCCACGCTGCTGCTGTCGTACGGTCGTCGAGCATGGTCACAGAGCTTACGGGCCGCCACTGACACGGCCGTCCCGGCCCACTCGCGACCCGGGCGACGGCCAACTCGCGACGGGGTCGAACGGCCCGGGTCGCGACCGGCTCAGCCGAGCGCCGCCACAAGGTCCCCCGCCGCCACCTGTTCCAGCCCGCAGCCGTCAACAGGCCCCGGCAGCAGCCGGTATACGGACCCGCGCGCACCCGACGGCGCGAGGTCGCCCTGCACCAGCGCGAGCAGCACCTCCCGCCCCTCGGCGACCTGCTCCGCGTCGACGGCCTTGCCCCGGCCCTGCGGTTCCGTCAGCCCCCGCACGCGGGCGGCGAAGTCCGCGCTCCGCTCACCCTCGCGCCGCCGGTAGTGCCACAGCTCCTCGCGGCGTACGACCGCTACCTCGTCCGTGCGCGCGGCCGCATGCCAGGCCGCCAGGTCCCACAAGGTCGTGCGGCCCGCAGTGAAGTACTGGTACAGGTCCTTGCCGATCCGGCCCAGATCGGCGCTGTGCCGGTAGACGCTGTGGTAGCCCTCGGACGGCGGCAGATGCACGTCGGTCCACAGGAACGTGCGCCGCTCCAGGTCGACCACCATCGGCACATGGATCCGGGAGTCCCCGGCCAGGTCGTAACGCTGCCGCACGGTCCGCGGGTCGTACGAGGCGTCCCGTTCGCTCTCGCGCGCCGAAGGAAGCGCCATGAACCCGGCGAAAGCGTCCAGGAGCTTCTCGAACGGCACATTGTTGAAGCTGAAGACGATGGGCATCGCGAAGCGCACGCCCGCGGCGGCGAGCCCCGCCGTGTCCAGGTCGACGTACTCCGTCGCACCGTCCGGCGCGGGAGCGGACGTCAGATCGCCGGAGTGGACGGCGACCCGCTTCCCGTACACGAGGCTCGTGTAGTCGCACAGTCCGACGTACTTCCACGCGGCGTCGAACATCGCCACCGACAGATCGAGGTCCACCACGGTCCTCGCGGGCTCGGTCCAGTGCAGGAACATCCGCAGGATCTCGCCCTGCGGCAGCGGCTGCGTGCTGCCGCGCGGCAGGGAGACCAGGGCCTTCACCGCCGCGCTCTCGGCCGCCGGGACGGCGAGTCCGGCCAGGTCCGCGTCCAGGACGGCCACGTCGAACCGGGACGCACCCGACAGCCGGCGCACGACCTCGCGCTCCAGCAGCTCGCACACCCGCTCGACCGTGGTCGTCGGCAGCGGGGCGCGTGTGTCGTCCAGCGTGTACGAATGAGCCACCTGGCCGCGTGGGAAGAACACCCTGCGGTCGCCGGGCATATGACGGATCCTCAGTCGCCCGAGAGCGGCCAGCAGCGGGCCGGGACCCGCCTTGGCCAGCCCCTTCTCCAGGACGGTGAACACCGCGGACGACGGTTCGCCGCCCTCGTGCAGACGCAGGACGTGGTCGAGCCGGCGCAGCAGTTCGCCCGGCCGCTGCGCCAGCAGGCGGACTGCCGTGTCCAGTTCGCGCTCGGCGAGTGCCTGCTCGACCCGTCCCGTCCAGGTGTTCGGCTTGATCCGGGCGCCGTCGATCCGTACCGCCGCAGGGTGCCGGGCGGCAGTACGCAGCAGCGCGGCGCCCATCGGTCCGGCGGACAGGTCGGTGGCGCGCACCACCGTGAAGGCGAGCGTCGCCCTCGGGTGGCGTTCGTGACGCTCGTACGGATGAAGGATCTCCGCCGCCCGCTTCCACCGCATCGAGTGACGCAGTACGTCCTCGACGAGTGACGTCGTATCCAGCGCGTCGAGCACGCCGAGCAGTTCGCGCCGCAGCCCGCGCGGAAGCGAGCGGAACCGCCGCTCGTCGAGCAGGTCCGCCTCGCCGCCCGACCAGACGCTCAGCAGCCTCAGCACATCGGTCGCGGTGGTCAGATATGCGGGCAGCAGCGGCCGTACGGCCTCGCGCGTGCGCCGGTCCAGCAGGAGCGTCCCCAGGACCAGTGCCTTGGTCTCGCGTACGGGGATGTCGACCGGCAGCCAGTCGAGATCGGCAGGGGCGTGCGCGAGCAGCACCTTCACGTCGTCACGGTCCCGCGGCGGCAGCGGGGTGCGGCGGGCCAGCAGCTTCTCCAGGGCTCTGGCCGCGTCGGCGCCCGCGTCGATCCCGAGCGCGAGCGGCTTCAGCGGGCCCGCGTAGCCGTCGGCCGCGTGGGGAGAGGCGGGCCGCGAGGGCCGGAGGAAGGGGTCGGTGCGGTCGATGCGACGGTTGCAGACCGGGCAGCCGGCGTAGTCGGCGCCGTCCCAGCAGGTCCGGCACACGAGGTGCGCGCACGGCGCGACGGGATGCACGCTGCCGACCGTGCCGCACAGCACGCACGGCTGGTCGGGCCACTGCAGGAGCAGCGTGAACACCCGGTCGATGTACAGCTGGTACGTGTTCCCCGGCACGGACACCGGGAAGCTCCGGAAGAGCGGCATGTGCGTGCGGTCGGCGCCCAGCTCCGCGTCGATCAGACGCAGCAGCTCCATGCCGGCCTCGCCGAGGCCCGCCGGGCCGAGCCAGGCGAGGGCGTCGCGCAGTTGCGCGGTCGGGGCGAACCCGCGGTCGAGCAGTTCGGCTTCGAGGGCGGCGAGCCCTTCGTCGGTCGGTGCGTCACCGGGGCGGGGCCCGGCCTGGGTGACGTAGACCGTACGGAGACGGCGGAGCAGCACGGGCGCGAGCGACGACGGCGACAGCACGGGCAAACAGATCCCCCCGGACCTCGGAAAGTGTGAAGCGAGGGCGGAGAGTGAGCGCGCTACGGATTCATAGAAAGAGAGAGAAGGAAGCACGCTTGCGGAGCCGCCCCCGCTGGGAACGACTGTACGAGAGGCGTCCGCGGCGTTCCACCGAATTAATTCGCCTGTCCCGCCTGTCGATTCCCCTGGGACAGCAGCGACTCCACCAGGGCCCGCACGGAGACGGCGAACAGCCGCTCAGGGTCGGCCGGGCGCGCGAGCGCACGTGCCAGCGCCGGGTCCTGCTCGGCCGGGTCGTCCTCCGTGCTCCCGTTGCCCGTGCCCCACAGCTCCTCCTCGCCCGGTGACTGCACGGGCGCGCGCTCCCGGTTCCGCTCGACGAGGACGAAGCCGACGATCTGGACCTGCACGGCCCGTACGGCCTCGGCGGCGCGCGCCCCGCGCAACCCGGCGGCGTGCACCTCATGGACGAGCGCCCGCTGGGCGGGCAGGAACATCAGCTTGGTCAGGCCCCGTTCATGGACCATCGCGATCAGATGCGGCCGTGCCCGCAGCTCGCGGCGCAGACGGCGCGCGACCGAGACGATCCGCTCCGCCGGGGTGCGCCCGGTGGGCCGGATCGCTCCCATCTCCTGGACGGTCCGCTCCACGAGCGCGTCCAGCAGCGACTCCCGGTTGCCGACATGCCAGTAGATCGACGTGACGGCCGTGCCGAGCTCGGCGGCGAGCCTGCGCATCGTGAGGGCGTCGGGACCGTGCTGCTTCACGAGGCCGGCGGCCGCCTCCAGCACCTGGTCACGGCTCAGCGCGTTGCGTGACATCGGCTCCTCGACTCCTGTCGCTGCAGCGCTCTTTACCCTTCATCGGCGCCGGTGTAACAGTGTTACAGGACCGACCCCGACGAACGACGAAGGGTGGTACGACATGGCACGCGTACGGTACGGCGCGCGCACCGAGGCCGAGATCACGGCCGCCCGCGCAGCCGGCGCCAAACTCCCCGACATCTGGTCCACGGGCGTCGTGGCCGTCTGGGAGACCGACCCGGACGTGGTCGCGGCCGTCCTGCCGCCGCCGCTCAAACCCACCGAACGCCCGCTCGTACGGGCCAACATCAGCAAGGTCGATCTGCCCGGCTGTCCTCCCCCGCAGCCTTCGGCGCGGCAGGTACCCCCGGGCGCGGGCTCGGTCGCCGTCGCCGCCGCCCACGGCGACCAGCAGGGCTGGTATCCGCTCGTCATGCCGATGACCCATGAGCGGGCCCTCATCGGCGGTCGTGAGGTCTTCGGCGAGCCGAAGAAGCTGGGCGAGGTGACCGTCGAGCGCGACGGCCTGGTCGTCCGGGCCGCCCTCGCCCGGCACGGGATCGCCTTCGTCGAGGTGCGGGCCGCGGTGTCGGGCCCCCTGCCGCTGCCCGAGCCGAGCGAGAAGCTGGACTTCTACTTCAAGTTCCTCCCGTCGGTGGACGGTTCGGGCTCGGGCTTCGACACCGACCCGGTCCTCGTCCACTGCGTACGGGGCGAGAGGTTCCGCAGGCTGGAGCAGCTCACCGGCGATGTCGTCCTGCGGGAGTCGATGTACGACCCGGTCGCCGACCTGCCCGTACGGAAGCTGGTCGGGCTCACCATCGGCGAGAAGACCACCGACCAGAAGGGCCGCGTGGCCGAACGGGTCAGCGCCCGGGCCCTGCTCCCGTACATCCACCAGCGGTACGACGACCCGCAGCAGATCCTCGACGGACCGCCGGAGGGGAGCGTCCGGTGAGGCTCGCGGAAGGACACGTCGCCGTCGTCACCGGCGCGGCGAGCGGCATCGGACTGGCGATGGCCCGGCGGTTCGCCGCGGAGGGGCTGAAGGTCGTCCTCGCGGACGTCGAGGACGCCGCCCTGAGCAAGGCCACGGACGCTCTCGTGGCCGCCGGCGCGGACGTCCTCGCACGGGTCGTCGACGTGTCCGACCGGGACTCCGTGCAGCAGCTCGCCGACGCCGCGTACGAGACCTTCGGCGCCGTCCATGTCCTGTGCAACAACGCGGGGGTCGGCTCCGGCGCCGAGGGCAGGATGTGGGAGCACGAGCCGAACGACTGGAAGTGGGCCTTCGCGGTCAACGTGTGGGGCGTCTTCCACGGCATCCAGGCCTTCGTCCCGCGCATGATCGCCGGCGGTGAGCCCGGCCATGTCGTCAACACCTCGTCCGGCGACGGCGGCATCGCACCCCTGCCCACGGCGTCCGTGTACGCCGTCACCAAGGCGGCCGTCGTGACCATGACCGAGTCGCTGTACGCGCATCTGAAGGCCGAGGGCGCCCAGGTCGGCGCGTCCGTGCTCTTCCCGGGCCCGCACATGCTCCGCACCGGACTGTGGGAGTCGCACCGCAACAGGCCCCCGCGCTACGCCAAGGAACGGCCGCGCCGGACCCCTTACCGCAGCCTCGACCAGTGGGAGGCGGCGATGAAGGCCGCGGGGCAGGAGGTCACGTTCACGCCCGTGGAGCAGGTCGCCGAGCACGTCGTGGACGGGATCAGGGCCGACCGCTTCTGGATGCTCCCGGCGAGCGAGCACAGCGACCGCCAGATCCGGGCGCGGTCGCAGTCGATGCTCGACCGGGCCGACCCGTCGTACCTGGAGAGCTTCATACTCGACTGAGGGAGCCGTGATGACGGACCCGTACGCACCGGCACCGAACGACCCGTACCTGATCATCTCCTCGGACTGCCACGCAGGACTGCCCACCGAGCGGTACCGGCCCTACCTCGACGCCCGCTTCCACCGGGACTTCGACGAGTTCCTCGCAGGGCGCGACCGCCGCCGTGAGGAGATGACCCGCCTCGGCGTGCGCAACGAGGCCTTCGCCGACAAGTGGTTCAGCGACAACGAGGAGGGCCTGCGCGGCGGCTGGGACACCGCACAGCGCCTCAAGGAGCTCGACGGGGACGGGGTGGCCGCCGAGGTCGTCTTCCCCGACGCGGACGCGGTCGACAGCGGCACCGCCGCGCCCTTCGGCGTGGGCCTCGGGCTCTCCGGCGACCAGGACCCGGACCTCGGCATGGCGGGCGCACAGGCGCACAACCGCTGGCTGGCGGAGTTCGTCGGCGGGAACGCCGAGAACGCGGCACGGCACTGCGGTGTCGCGCTCCTCCCCGTCACGGGCGAGGTCGACAAGGTCGTCGCCGAGATCCACCGGGCCAAGGAGTCCGGGCTCGGCGCGCTGATGATCCCGTCGATGTGGGTGGACAGGGCCCCGTACCACGACCGGCGCTACGACCCCGTCTGGGCTGCCGCCGCCGAGACCGCCATGCCGCTCGTCACCCATTCCGGTGCCGCCCCGCGCCACGAGTACGGAGACCACCTGGGGATCTACGTCTCCGAGGTCACCTGGTGGCCCGCCCGGCCGCTGTGGTTCCTGCTCTGGTCCGGGGTCTTCGAGCGCCACCCCGGGCTGAAGTTCGGCGTCGCCGAGTCGGGCTGCTGGTGGCTGCCGAATCTGCTCTGGTTCATGGACCGCCTCTACCTCGGCGCCCACGGCGGCAAGAAACTCTCGCCCTTCGCGGAGCTGCGGCGGCCGCCCAGCGAGTACCTGGACCGGCAGGTCTTCATCTGCGCCACCAACACCAAGCGGCGCGAACTCGCCCAGCGGTACGAGATCGGCGTCGACAACATCCTCTGGGGCTCCGACTTCCCGCACCCGGAGGGCACCTGGCCCCACACCCGTGCCTGGCTGAAGAACACCTTCCACGACATCCCCGTCGCCGAGACCCGCCGCATCCTCGGCCTCGCGGCCGCCGAGGTCTTCGGCTTCGACACCACGAAACTCGCGCCGGTCGCCCGCCGCATCGGCCCGACCCCGGCCGAACTCGGCCAGTCCGACGACCAGGCCGCCGTGGAGGCGTCCTGGGCGCGCTCGCGCGAGGTCGGCCGGCACTGGCTGACGGACCACGACTTCCCGTCCCTGGGGGTGAACTGACCGATGGAGCACTACACCGTCATCTCCGCCGACTGCCACGCAGGCGCCGATCTCCTCGACTACAAGCCGTATCTGGAGAAGCGCTTCCACGACGACTTCGACGCCTGGGCTGCGACGTACGTCAACCCGCACGAGGACCTCGTCGCCGACACCGCCGACCGCAACTGGAACTCGGACCGCAGGATCGCCGAGCTGGAGGGCGACGGCATCGTCGCCGAGGTCGTCTTCCCCAACACCATCCCGCCCTTCTTCCCGTCCGCATCGCTGATGGCGCCGGCGCCGACGCGCGAGGAGTACGAGCAGCGGTGGGCCGGGCTGCGCGCCCACAACCGCTGGCTCGCCGACTTCTGCTCCCTCGCCCCGGGCCGCAGGGCGGGCGTCGCGCAGATCCTGCTGAACGACGTGGACGAGGCGGTCGCGGAGGTCCGCCGCAGCAAGGAGGCGGGCCTCACCGGGGGGATCCTGCTGCCCGGCGCCCCGCCCGGTTCGGGCATCCCCGAGCTGTACTCGCCGACGTACGACCCGCTGTGGGCGGTGTGCGAAGAGCTCGACGTACCGGTCAACCACCACGGCGGGTCGGCCTCGCCGCCGCTGGGCGACGAACCGGCCGCACGGGCCGTGTTCATGGTGGAGACGACGTGGTTCTCGCACCGGGCGCTCTGGCATCTGATCTTCGGCGGCGCCTTCCGCCGCCACCCCGGGCTGAAGCTGGTGCTCACCGAGCAGGGCTCGGGCTGGATCCCCGCCGTCGTCGAGATGCTGGACTACTACCACGGCCGGCTCGTCGCCGCCGCGGCCAGGGCATCGACCGCGGAGTCCAGATTCGGCGCCGGGCTCGCCGCCTCGATGGGCAAGGGCCCCAGCGAGGTGTGGCGGGACAACTGCTTCGTCGGCGCGAGCTTCATGCGTCCCCACGAGGTGCCGCTGCGCGACAGGATCGGCCTCGACAAGATCATGTGGGGCAGCGACTACCCGCACGACGAGGGCACGACCCCGTACTCCCGCGAAGGCCTCCGCATCGCCTACGCGGGTCTCCCGCGCGACGAGATCGCGGCGATGGCGGGCGGCAACGCGGCGCGGGTGTACGGCTTCGACCTCGCCTTCCTCGGCACCGTCGCCGCCGTGCACGGCCCGACCGTCGAGGAGATCGCCGAGCCCCTGAAGGAGGTCCCGGCCGGTGCCACCAGCCCCGCCTTCGCGCCGGGCGGGTCGGTAAGGGTGTGGTGACTGGGCCCGCACCGCCCGAGGTGAGACCCTCCCCGCGTGACCGGACCCACCCACCACGAGCCCCACGGCGAATCCCTCGGCACACGTCTCAACTGGCTCCGCGCCGCCGTCCTCGGCGCCAACGACGGCATCGTCTCCACGGCGGGTCTCGTCGTCGGCGTCGCGGGCGCGACGAACGACCGCGGGACGCTGCTCACCGCCGGCCTCGCCGGACTGCTCGCCGGCTCCATGTCGATGGCGTCCGGCGAGTACGTCTCGGTCTCGACCCAGCGCGACTCGGAGAAGGCGGCGCTGGCGACCGAGAAGCGTGAGCTGCGCGAACAGCCGGAGGCCGAACTCGACGAGCTCAGCGACCTCCTGGAGGAGCGCGGCCTCTCGCGCGACGTGGCACGCGAGGCCGCGGTCCAGCTCACGGAGCGCGACGCCCTGCGCGCCCATGCACGCGTGGAACTCGGCATCAACCCGGACGAACTCGCGAACCCCTGGCACGCGGCGGGCGCCAGCTGCCTGGCGTTCACGGTGGGGGCGCTCCTGCCCCTCCTGGCGATCGTGCTCCCGCCGTCGTCGGCCCGCCTGTGGGTGACCGTCGTGTCGGTGCTCGTCGCCCTGACCTTCACCGGCTGGTGGAGCGCCCGGCTGGGGGGTGCGCCGACCGGGCGGGCGATGGTGCGGAACGTGGGCGGGGGGGCGCTGGCGATGGGGGTGACGTATGCGGCGGGGTCGCTGCTCGGGGCGGCGGGGGTCTAGCCGTGTGGTCCCGTCGTGTGGTTCGGCTGCGTGGCCCGGTCGCTTCGTCCGGCCCTGCCGTCTAGTCGCGTCGCACGATGCGACCGGGCGGGAACAGCTCTTCGCCGATCACCGGCGTACCGCCGCTCAGGGTGAGGACCAACCGCTCCATGTCGAGCAGCGGCCGCAGGTCGAGGCCGCCTCCTTCCGGGCCTGTGCACGCCGAGAGCCACAGCGAAGTCAGCTTGGGCAGCTCACGCAGGGCCTCGAGCCCGTTCGGCAACTCGCAGCGCCACATGATCAACCGGGCCAGTTCGGGCAGGTGAACGATCCGGCGCAGGTCGAGCGAGCTCTGTATCTGGAACCGCAGGCCGGTCAGCCCGACGAGTGACGGCATCTCGGCGACCTGCCGGCCCTGGGCATCGCCCACCACGGTGAGATCGACGAGCCGGGGCCAGCGCTCGATTCCGTCGAGACGCACATGCTCCGAGCCCGGAAGCAGCCCGAGTTCGGTGAGCTGGGGGCCGATCGGCAGTTCGTCGACCGTGCGCACCGGCACGGCATAGCCGAACACCGCGCGTTCGAGTCCCGTCATGTCCCGCAGCGGTTCCAGGCGCAGGCCCGGACTCATCTCGTAGAGGTACAGCTGTTCCAGCGACGGTCCCGCGACCGGAGACAGATCCGTCAGGGCGTCGCACTGGTCGATCACGAGCCCCTGGAGACCGGTCCACCTGCGCAGCGGAGAGAGGTCCTGCAGCGAGAAGTTCCTGTGGAAGAGGAGAGCCCGCGGGTTCCGCAGGACGTGCAGCACGGTGAGATCGGTGTGGTCGCCCGTCAGGTGGACACTCCGGGCCCCCGGTACGTGCCGCAGGGCGGCCAACTGCTCCGCCGTGCGGACATGCAGGTAGTTCCTCTCCCACGTGTTGCCGGAAAGGACCGTACGTGCGTACCGCTCGGTGTCGAACAGGCGCCAGGCATGGGAGAGCTGGAGGCCGACCGGATAGCGCTCGTCGTCGCGGTAGCGGGCGATGAAACCCATGGCGGCGTCGCCTCCCACCAGCGCCGCCGTCCGCACGACCGCCGCCGTGGAGTCCTCGTCGAGCTGCTCCTCAGGTCCGGGCAGCAGCTCCAGTACCAGCTCCCCGACCTTCGCCAGCTCCTCCGCCTCCTCGAGGCTCCGCGGCGGCACCAGCTCCTGGGCTCGGGTCCGGACGTCCGCCCGCACCGCAGGGTCCAGCTCCGGCGCATGCTCCAGGCAGGCCGCCGCCAGCAGCACCAGCCGGTGCCGCAGTTTCGGCGCACGGTCGGCCCGGCGCAGCAGCTGCTTGAGCAGCCGGGCCCGTTCGTCCGCACGCGCGTGACCGACCGCCATCTGCACGACGTCGTCCCACTGGTCGTCGTGCGCGTTGCGCACGAGCACTCCGAAGTCCCGCGACTCCACCGCCGCCTTCGCGCCCAGATGGTCCTGGAAGGTGCGGTGCACGAAGTCGACGGAGCCCGGCGCCGGTTCGCGCAGCAGACCGCTGCGGATCAGCAGGTGCGAGAACACCTGCTCGGCCGTGCCCTGTACCTGCGGCATGGCGCTCAGCCACTCGGCCACCATCTCGACCGCCTCTGCCCGCTCCGCCTCCCACTGGCCGTTGCGGATCAGCCAGTACGCGAGGCGCTGCAGCAGCGCCGTCTGCTCGTCGCGGGTGACGTCGACGCCCTCGACGCCGGCGATCTCCCGCTCCGTGTCGCGCCGTACGAGCAGCATGTCCAGCGCCGCGTCGTACAGCTCCTTGCGGGCCCGCGGCAGTTGCATGCGGCGGTCACGGTTCAGCGCGCACAGCAGCGCGCACATCAGGGGATTGGTGGCAAGCCTGCCCAGGTCCCTGCGGGTGGACACGGCCAGGCGCAGCGACGCCTCGTACGTGTCCAACTGCGTGCGCTCGTCGTCGGAGAGGCACTCCAGCCGGGCCGCGTCGTGCCAGTGCCCCACGAAAGCCCGGATGTCGTCGCGGTCCATCGGCAGCAGCGAACGGGCGGCGAACCCGTGCCGTGCCAGCCAGTCCTCGGGCACCGCGGACGGCCGCGTCGTCACCACGTACCGGGCCTGCGGGAAGGCCGCGATCAGCGACCTCAGCCAGGACTCGGTGCGCTGCCGCAGCCGCATCGGGACCTCGTCGACCCCGTCCACGAGTACCAGGGCCCGGCCCCCGGCGAGCAGGTTCTCGGCCCATCTCGCGGGCGCGCCCAACGGAACCCCGGTCGTCCGCAGGAAGTCCTCGGGCGCGGGGAGCGCGTCGGCCGAGGTGAAGGCCCTCAGCCGCAGGACGAACGGAACACACCGGTTCCAGTCCGCCAGACCACCGTCGAAGCTGCGCCGGGCGGCGTTCAGCGCCAGCCACTGGACGAGCGTGCTCTTGCCGGAGCCGGCCGGCCCGCGCAGCACCAGCCGATCGCCGGCCGCCAGGGCCTGCTCGGCCTTCACCGTGGCCTCATCCGTGCGCGGCAGACCGAACCGCTCCTGGTGGCCCGCGTCCTCGCTCACCGCCAGGCTGATGTACGCCGTGTCCAGCGGCCACTCCCGGGCCGACCGCCCCAGCGTCAGCCCGAACAGCTCCAGCCGGCCGTGCGTGGCCGCCACGTAGTCCGCGTAGCGCTGCTCGAAGTCCAGCGCGAGCGCCGCCCGGTCCGGACCGAGCTGTTCCCGTACGCCCTCGACCAGCTCACGCATCCGACCGGCCATGCGCGTCTGCTCCACCGCCGCCCTGGCAGGGAACGACGGCTGCGCGGTCATCTGCTCGACCAGATGCGCGCAGCACAGGGCGAGCAGCTCCTCGTACAGGTCGGCCGCCCGCGCGCTCAGCCCGGAGGCGGCCTGGACCCGCAGCTCGTCCCGTAAGCGCCGAGGGTCGAGGCCCACGGCGAAGAGCCGCTCGGCGTCGATGACCCCCGCCGACGCGAAGGTGACCCGTACCGCGTCGACCGCCGCCAGCCGTTCGTGCTCCGGGAGCCCGGCGTACGCGTCCGTGAGCCGCCTGCCCAGCACCTTCGCCAGCCGGTCCGGGCCCGCCGGGCGGGGGAGGGGACGCACCGGTGCCCTGACGAGGCCCGCGCCCGGGCTCGGCGTGAGCACGGACTTGGCCACGGCGCCGAGCACCGTGCCGACGAGCCGGGCCAGCGCGACTTCCAGTCCCTGCACCACGACGACACCCTACGACGGCACGCTTGGCAGAAGTCACCAAAGCCGCTGACAGGTTGTCTCGCATACTTGTGGGTAACGGCATCTAGCCGAGCCGCCGCACGCGCCTCTACGGTGCCCGCATGCCGTCCAACCTGCCCGATGTCGTGCTGTGGTCGATACCCGCCTTCGTCCTGCTCACCGTCCTGGAGATGGTCAGCTACCGGCTCCATCCCGACGAGGACGCCGCCGGCTACGAGGCCAAGGACGCCGCCACCAGCATCAGCATGGGGCTCGGCAGCCTGGGCTTCGACCTCCTCTGGAAGATCCCGGTCGTCGCCGTCTACACGGCGGTGTACGAACTCACCCCGCTCCGCGTGCCCGTGCTGTGGTGGACCGTCCTCCTGATGCTGCTCGCGCAGGACTTCTTCTACTACTGGTCCCACCGCGGACACCACGTCATCCGGGTCCTGTGGGCCTGCCACGTCGTCCACCACTCCAGCCGGAGGTTCAACCTCAGCACGGCGCTGCGCCAGCCGTGGACCGGGTTCACCTCCTGGCCGTTCTACCTGCCGCTGATCGCCTGCGGCGTCCACCCGGCCGCCCTCGCCTTCTGCTCCTCCGTGAATCTCGTCTACCAGTTCTGGATCCACACCGAGCGGATCGACCGGCTGCCGCGGCCCTTCGAGTTCCTGTTCAACACGCCCTCCCACCACCGGGTCCACCACGCTTCCCAAGGCGGCTATCTGGACCGGAACTTCGGCGGGATCCTGATCGTCTGGGACCGGCTCTTCCGGTCCTTCGCGGCCGAGACCGAGCGGCCCGTGTACGGGCTCACCAAGAACATCTCGACGTACAACCCGCTGCGCGTCGCGACGCACGAGTACGTCGCCATCGTCCGCGACGTGCGCGCCGCGAGCAGCTGGCACGAGCGCGCCGGGCGGATGTTCCGGGGGCCCGGATGGCAGCCGGGTCCGGCTGCCGTGCAGGGAAGCACCGGGGACGCCGTACCGGGTCCTGCGGCCGCCGCGGAGCGTACGGCGTGAGCGCGGACCCGAATGCGAATGCGAATGCGGATGCGGGGGCGGGGGCCGTGGCGGGCGCCTCCGTTGAGGCGCCTGCCGGCACCGAGGCCGGTGAGCGGCGCTCCGGCCGCAGCGCCGGCAGGGAGAGCCTCGCCCGGCTCCTGCAGGCCCTCTTCGCGGCCGCCGTCCTGCTCGACCTCGGTGCCCTGCTCGGTGGCTGGGACACCGGGCATCTGATCGCCAAGCCGCTGCTGATGTCGCTGCTCGCGGCATACGCGGCGACCCGCGGCGCGCCCCGGCTCCTCGTCGCCGCGCTCCTCTGCGGCTGGGGCGGGGACGTGTTCCTGATGGCCGACGCCGACTGGGCGTTCCTCGTCGGGATGGGGCTCTTCGCCGCGGGGCACGTCTGCTACCTCGTGCTCTTCGGCCGGAGGGGTACGAGCCCGGCGCTCGGCATCGCGTACGGCGCGTTCCTCGTCGGCGCCGTCGGGCTGCTCTGGCCGGACCTGCCGTCAGGGCTGCGGATCCCCGTCGCCCTCTACTCGCTGCTGCTGACCGCCATGGCCTACCGGTCGAGCGCGCTCGGGCGGACCGCCGGGGCGGGCGGGGCGCTGTTCCTGGTCTCCGACATGCTCCTGGCGACCGGGCTCGCCGAATGGCCGCAACTCCCTGCGCCCGACTTCTGGATCATGCTCACGTACGCGGGGGCGCAGTACCTGCTGACGACGGGCGCCCTGGGTGCCCTGGGGCCGTCCGGGGACGCGTCCTCGCCCGACCGGGCGTACCGTGAGGCGCGTACCGCCGTCTGAGAAGCCTCCGGAGAAGGACCGCCGTCATGCGCGCCACCACGATCCACGCCCCGTTCGACATGCGTGTGGAGGACGTTCCCGACCCGGAACTGCAGCAGCCGACCGATGCCGTGGTGCGGGTCCTGCGGGCCTGCATCTGCGGCAGCGACCTGTGGGCGTACCGCGGTGAGTCGGAACGGCGGCCAGGGCAGCGCATCGGCCACGAGTTCCTGGGGATCGTGGAGGAGGCCGGCGCCGAGGTGACAGGCTTCGCGCCCGGCGACCTCGTCGTCGCGCCGTTCGTCTGGTCCGACGGCACCTGCGAGTACTGCGCCGAGGGACTGCAGACGTCCTGCCCACAGGGCGGCTTCTGGGGCTCGCCCGGCTCCGACGGCGGCCAGGGCGAGGCCGTGCGCGTGCCCTTCGCCGACGGCACCCTCGTCAAGCTCCCGGCCGACGCCGCCTCCGACGAGCGGCTGCTGACCGCCCTGCTCGCGCTCTCCGACGTCCTCGGCACCGGCCACCACGCCGCCGTCGGCGCGGGCGTCACCAGGGGCGGCACCGTCGCGGTCGTCGGCGACGGCGCGGTCGGCCTGTGCGGGGTGCTGGCCGCGAAGCGGCTCGGCGCCGAGCGGATCATCGCGCTCGGCCGCCACCAGGTGCGCACCGACATCGCCAGGACCTTCGGCGCCACGGACGTCGTCGCCGCGCGCGGGGACGAGGCGGTGGCCGCCGTACGCGAGCTGACGGGCGGTCACGGCGCGCACGCCGTCATCGAGGCCGTCGGCACCGAGCAGTCCATGCGCACGGCCGTCGGGATCACCCGCGACGGCGGCGCCATCGGCTATGTCGGTGTCCCGCACGGCAGCGGCACCGGCCTTGACCTCGGCGTCATGTTCGACCGCAACATCGCGCTGCGCGGTGGTGTCGCGCCCGTCCGCGCGTACATCCCGGAGCTGCTGCCGGACGTCCTCGACGGCACCGTAGACCCGTCCCCGGTCTTCGACCTGACCATCGGCCTGGACGGTGTCCCCGGCGGCTACAAGGCGATGGACGAACGCACGGCCCTGAAGGTCCTGATCAAGCCGTAGCCCACGCGCGGCGCCCTTCGGGCGCCTGCGGCGGTCTCTCTCCCCGCGCCCCGCCCCTTCCCGAACTGGGGTCAAGCCCTGTGGAGCCCGTCCGGCGTTCGAGGACCGACACCGGGGTTGTCGGGTCGGTACCGGCCCGCATCCAGCCTGCCCGGCGTTCGAGGACGGACACCCCGGACCACCATCCGGTGAGACGGAGCCGCCGCGCGGTCGAGCCGGAACATGGTGGGGTGGGGCGGGCCAAGACGCCCGCCGCAGACGCGGGCTAGAGCCACGCCGGCGCGTCCGCGCCCCAGATGCCCGGTGGGCGTGACCAGGTCGTCGGGCCGCCGCCGTACGACACCGGCGGCAGGGCGTACCGCAGCCTGCCGAGCGGGCTGTCGGTCTCGGCGAGCCGGCGACCGGGGTCGGACGCCTCGGCCTCGCCGCCCGCCACGGGCGACAGGCCGTGCGTCAGGAAGTGCGCTGTGCGCGCCAGCGCCAACCGGACGAGACGCGTGCCGCCGTCCCGCTCCTGCTCGGTCAGCGACCGCAGCACCGCCGCCGCGAGCAGATACCCGGTGCCGTGGTCGAGCGCCTGCGCGGGCAGGGTGCCCGGACGGTCCGGGGAACCCTCGACGACGGCGATCCCGCTCGCCACCTGTACGAGGCTGTCGAAACCGCGCCGACCGCCCCACGGCCCGTCGTCACCCCACGCCGACACCTGCGCGACGACGAGTCCGGGCCGGATGAGGCCGTAACCGTCGAGCGCCCCCGGACGGTAGCCGGTGACCAGCACATCGGCCCGGTCGAGGAGCTCGTCGAAGGTCCGCCGGTCCAACGGACTGCCGAGGTCCAGCGTCGCGGACCGCTTGCCGAAGCCGGTGTCGGCATGCTGGTCGGGGAGCTCGGGCAGCCCGGGCGGGTCGACGCGGAGCACATCCGCGCCGAGCAGCGCGAGCGTCCGCGTGGCGACAGGGCCCGCGATGACCCGGGTCAGGTCGAGCACCCGCAGCCGGTGCGAGCGGCGTGGCGGGGTGGTGTCGTCGAGCCGCTCCCGCGCCACCAGCGGCTGCCGGGCCGCCGCCGCGCCCTGCGGGTGCGCCGCCCACTGCTCGGGGGTGCGCAGGGCGACGGCCAGACCGCCCGCCGCGTACACCGTCTCCTCGACCTCCAGCGACCGGCGCCCGGCGAGCGCTCTCTCCACACCGTCCTCGTCGGTGTCCAGCGCGGTGAGCAGGGCCGCCCTGTGGTGCGGGTAGTTGGCGTGCGTACGGACCCAGCCGTCGGCCGTGGGCCAGAAGCGGGACAGCGGGGCGAAGTTCACCGGAGGCCGCCCGTCGACCAGCAGATGCCGTTCGCTGACGAACGCCGTGGCGACCGCGCCGTCGTCGACGCGTACGGCGGGAACCGGGCCCGCGGCCCCGCACGCGGCACGCTCGGCCGCCGCGAGCGCACACACCGCGACCGTGGCGCGGGCCAGTTCCATGACGGGGAGCCGGGCCGCGAGCAGCCCTCGCGGGCCGCTGTACGAGATCCGTCGGGTCAGCTCGGGATCACCGCCGAGGGCCGCCCACAACTGCGCGGTCCCTTGCGACATCCTCGGAGCCCCCGACGGCCCCGACCTCCCCGGAGTTCCCGGAGTTCCCGAAGTGCCCGAAGTGCCCGAAGTGCCCTGCGAAGTCCCGTGCGGACGAGTGTCGCTCATGGCCGCACTATGGCACCCGTGCCGGCCCACGGCACACAGGAAGGAGCCCGGGCGCGATCACCCACGCCCGGGCCCCTCGGTACAACTCGCTTACCGGCGAACCGCGTCCAGCGCGTCCGTCAGCCCGGTTCCGTAGAACCCGTTCTTGCCCTTGCCGCCCTCGCACACGGCGTCGACGGTGCCGTCGCCGTTGATGTCGTACGGAGCGCCGCACGCCGTGTCGTCGGCCTGCGCGTACAGCAGTGCCTTGACCTCGGCCGCCGAAGCACGCGGGTGCGTCGACTTGATGAGCGCGGCGACACCCGCGACATGCGGGGACGCCATCGACGTACCGGCCTTGTAGCCGTATCCGCCGTTCATCACGGTCGACAGGATCAGGCCGCTCGTGGCGGGGGCGTCCGGCTTCTGGTAGACCGTCGAGTCGCCGCCGGGCGCGGAGATGTCGATGTTGCCGTTGCCGTAGTTCGAGTACGACGACTTCAGACCCTTGGCGCCGGTCGCGGAGACGGTGACGACACCCGGCAGCATGGTCGGGTAGTCGAGGCACTCGCGCGGGTTGATGACCCGCGTCACCGGCGTGGTGTCGTTGGGGCTGGTGGTGTCGGTGAGCTCGTTCGCCGCCAGGTCCATCCGGGAGTTGCCGGCCGCGGCGACGTTCACCGCGCCCTTGCGCTCCGCGTACTGCGCGGCCCGCGTGACCGACTCGAGCAGGGCCTTCTGGTCCTCGTCGGTCTTGCAGGCGAACAGCCACGGGTCCGTGTAGTAGCTGTTGTTGGTGACGTCGACGCCGTGCTCCGCGGCCCAGACGAAGCCGCAGACGACCGACTCGGTGTAGAAGAAGCCGTCGGGGTTGGCCACCTTGATGCCCGAGACCTTGACGCCGGGGGCGACGCCGGTGACGCCGACATCGTTCTTCGCGGCGGCTATGGTGCCCGCGACATGGGTGCCGTGGTCGCTCTCGCCCGCGGCCGGCCGCCACGAGCCGGGGGTGGTGTCCGGCGCGCCGGACACGCAGTTGGCGGACGCCTCGACGTCGAAGTTCGGCGCCAGGTCGGGGTGCGTGTCGTCGACGCCGGTGTCGATGACGGCGACGGTGACCTTCTCGCTCCCCAGCGTCTTCTGGTGGGCCTTGTCCGCCTTGATGGCGGGCAGGTCCCACTGCAGCGGCTCGAGCGGGTCCTGGTCGCCCGTCGCGCGTGCCGCCGCCTCCGCCGCCTCGGCGGTGCCGAGGGGCTGTTCGGCGTCGATGGCCGTGTCGGTCTGCGGGGCCAGCGGGTTGGTGCGGGTGGCGCCCGCCGAGGTGACGCCCTTGACCGCGCGGATCTGCCGCGCGAAGTCCGGGTTCTGCGAGTGGACGACGATGACGCCTATCTGGTCGTAGGCGATCACCACCGTGCCACCGGCCTTCGCTATCGCCCTCTTCACGGCCTTGGCGGTGGAGTGACCGCCGTGCGTGTTGACGACGTACGACAGCTTCGGACCGTCGGTGGCGACGGCGGCCGGCGTGGAGTCGTCGAGGGGTACGGCCGACGCGGCGCCTGCGGGCAGGAATCCGAGCGAGGCCGTGAGCGCCAGACCGGCGGGCAGGGCTATTGCGCGCGTCCGTCTGGATCGCAGATGAGCCATGGGTTCTCCACATCATCCGTAAAGCCGCCCAGACACCCGGTGCGAATGGGCGGGTACATGACGAGTGAAGTTATCCCGATCATCGGGGTACATCAACGACTTCCGATGGAAAACCCTGACGGGAAAAGACCGGAAGTGAACCGCTTCGCTGCCGCTTCCGTGCCGTTGTCAGGGGTGGAGCAGCATGCGTCCGTCCCCGTGAGGTCCCCGTATCCATGCCTACCGCACCCGCGTCGCGAGGAGATTCCGTGTCTACCGATGCACCGCCGCCGCCCACGGGCGGTACGGACACCAGCCCTGCCCAGCCCACGACGGAGGAGTTCGCCGAGGTGCAGGAGAGTGCGGAATTCGGCGAACTGCGCCGCACGTACCGCTCCTTCGCCTTCCCTCTGACCATCGCCTTCATCGCCTGGTACCTGCTGTACGTCCTGCTGTCCAACTACGCGGGCGGCTTCATGGGCACCAAGCTCTTCGGCAACATCAATGTGGCGCTCGTCCTCGGGCTCGCCCAGTTCGCCACCACGTTCCTCATCGCCTGGTTCTATGCGCGGCACGCGGCCGAGAAGCTCGACCCCAAGGCGGATGCCATCAAGTCCCGTATGGAGGCCGACGCATGAGCAGCACCACCCTCCACAGCGTCCAGCTGGCCGCATCGAATGCCACCAGCGAGCACCGGCCGCTGATCATCTCGCTCTTCGCGGCGTTCGTCGTCGCAACGCTGTTCATCACCGTCTGGGCCGGCCGGCAGACCAAGAGCGCCGCCGACTTCTACGCGGGCGGCCGCCAGTTCACCGGCTTCCAGAACGGCCTCGCCATCTCCGGCGACTACATGTCCGCCGCGTCCTTCCTGGGCATCGCCGGCGCCATCGCCCTCTTCGGCTACGACGGCTTCCTGTACTCCATCGGCTTCCTCGTCGCCTGGCTGGTCGCCCTGCTGCTCGTGGCCGAACCGCTGCGCAACTCCGGCCGGTTCACGATGGGCGACGTCCTCGCGTACCGGATGCGCCAGCGCCCGGTCCGCACCGCGGCCGGCACCTCCACCATCGTCGTCTCGATCTTCTATCTGCTCGCGCAGATGGCGGGTGCGGGCGTGCTCGTCTCGCTGCTGCTCGGCATCACCACCGACGCAGGCAAGATCGCGATCGTCGCCCTCGTCGGCATCCTGATGATCGTGTACGTCACCATCGGCGGCATGAAGGGCACCACCTGGGTGCAGATGGTCAAGGCCGTCCTGCTCATCGCGGGCACCCTGCTCATCACCTTCCTGGTGCTGTGGAAGTTCAACTTCAACGTCTCCGACCTGCTCGGCAAGGCCGCCGAGGAGAGCGGCAAGGGCGCGGCGTTCCTGGAGCCCGGCCTCAAGTACGGCGCCACCGGCACCTCCAAGCTGGACTTCATCTCGCTCGGCATCGCCCTGGTCCTCGGCACCGCCGGACTGCCGCACATCCTGATCCGCTTCTACACGGTGCCGACCGCCAAGGCCGCCCGTAAGTCCGTCATCTGGGCCATCGGCATCATCGGCTCCTTCTACCTGATGACGATCGCACTCGGCTTCGGTGCCGCGGCGCTCGTCGGCCCCGAGGAGATCACCGCCTCCAACAAGGCCGGCAACACGGCGGCACCGCTGCTCGCGCTCCACATCGGCGGGGTCGACTCGGCGGGCGGCGCGATCCTGCTCGCCGTGATCTCCGCGGTCGCCTTCGCCACCATCCTCGCCGTCGTCGCCGGACTCACCCTGGCGTCCTCGTCGTCCTTCGCGCACGACATCTATGCCAACGTCATCCGCAGGGGACAGGCGACCGAGAAGGAGGAGGTCCGCGCGGCCCGCTGGGCGACGGTCCTCATCGGCATCGTCTCCATCGCCCTCGGCGCACTGGCCCGCGATCTGAACGTGGCGGGCCTGGTCGCGCTCGCCTTCGCGGTCGCCGCCTCCGCCAACCTGCCGACGATCCTCTACAGCCTCTTCTGGAAGAGGTTCACCACCCAGGGCGCCCTCTGGTCGATCTACGGTGGCCTGATCTCGTCGGTGCTGCTCGTGCTCTTCTCCCCGGTCGTCTCCGGCAAGCCCACGTCGATGTTCCCCTCGGTGGACTTCGCCTGGTTCCCGCTGGAGAACCCCGGCCTGGTCTCGATCCCGCTGGGCTTCCTGCTCGGCTGGATCGGCTCCCTGCTCTCCAAGGAGGAGCCGGACAAGGGCAAGTACGCGGAGCTCGAGGTCAAGTCCCTCACAGGCGTCGGCGCCCACTGAGGAGGATTCCGTCATTCGCCCGAGCGCGGCCGCGTCGTAGGGTCCTACGACGCGGCCGCGTCGTACGTCGTGTCATTCGGCACCTGGCGATGTCACAGGTGTCACGTAGGCTCGGCTGTATACACGAGTTCCTGTACAACTTCCGGACACCGGGGAGGGGGCCCGCAGTGCTCATCGACACCTACGGCCGTGTGGCCACTGACCTGAGGGTCTCGCTCACGGACCGGTGCAATCTGCGGTGTGCCTACTGCATGCCGGAAGAGGGACTCCAGTGGCTCGGCAAGTCCACTCTGCTCACCGACGACGAGATCGTCCGGCTCATCCGTATCGCCGTCACGGATCTGGGAATCACCGAGGTGCGCTTCACCGGCGGTGAGCCGCTGCTGCGGCCAGGCCTGGTCGGCATCGTCGAGCGCTGTGCGGAGCTCGCTTCCCGCCCGAAGATGTCCCTGACCACCAACGGCATAGGCCTCAAGCGCACCGCGACCGCGCTCCAGGCCGCCGGCCTGGACCGGGTCAACGTCTCCCTCGACACCCTGCGGCCCGATGTCTTCAGGACCCTCACGCGCCGCGACCGTCACCGCGACGTGCTGGAAGGGCTGCAGGCCGCCCGCGACGCCGGACTGACCCCGGTCAAGGTCAACTCGGTCCTGATGCCCGGGCTCAACGACGACGAGGCTCCCGATCTGCTCGCCTGGGCCGTGGAGCACGACTACGAGCTGCGGTTCATCGAGCAGATGCCGCTGGACGCCCAGCACGGCTGGAAGCGCGACGGCATGATCACCGCCGGTGACATCCTGCAGTCGCTGCGTACGCGCTTCGAGCTCACGCCCGAGGGGGACGAGGTCCGCGGCTCCGCACCCGCCGAGCGCTGGATCGTGGACGGGGGACCGCACCGGGTCGGGGTCATCGCCTCCGTCACCCGTCCGTTCTGCCGTGCCTGCGACCGCACCCGCCTCACCGCCGACGGACAGGTCCGCACCTGTCTCTTCGCGCAGGAGGAGACCGATCTGCGCGCGGCCCTGCGCTCCGACGCGCCGGACGAGGAGATCGCCCGGATCTGGAGGCTCGCGATGTGGGGCAAGAAGGCCGGGTCCGGCCTCGACGACCCGTCGTTCCTTCAGCCCGAGCGTCCCATGTCAGCCATCGGCGGCTGAGTCCGTCCCGGCCGTCCCGGACCCCTGCTCCCACTCGTCGAGCGTCACGACATCCTTCAGGAAACCCCGGACACCGAGGAACTGGGACAGATGCTCGCGGTGCTCGTCGCACGCGAGCCAGGTCTTGCGGCGCTCCGGCGTGTGCAGTTTCGGGTTGTTCCACGCAAGCACCCAGACGGCGGCGGTACGACAGCCCTTGGCGGAACAGATCGGGGTCTCGTCACTCACTCGATCATTGTCCACGATCATCGACGATCGCCGGCCCGGCGAGATCATCGGACCTGGCGGGATCAGTGCGCCCGCAAGATCGGCGGGCCCTCCACGATCACTGGCCCGAAAAGGCGACGCCGAGCAGCCACGGGGGGAGCTGCCCGGCGTCGGTCCGTCGCTCCGACGGGGGATGCGGAGCGCACACGCAGTATGTCACGCGGAACCGCCCGCGGTGCACTGGAACTTCACGATTGATCTGAGGTTTTCCTGAGCTTCACAGAGGCCGGTTTCCGAGCCCTGTGAGCCGCGGACGCCGGCCCGTGGCCGACGGGGCGTCAGCTCTGGCGGGCGGGCCGTTCCGCCTGCTCCTCCGCTCCGGGGCCGCCCACGTCCGCTGCGGGCGACTGTACGTCCGGCGTGGCTCCGCCGGCGCCGATCATCGGCCGCAACGGCGGGGCGAGGAACGTCGACGGCAGGGACGGCGCACTCTCCCGGCCGGCATTGGCGATCACCACGGCTATGTACGGAAGCAGCACACCCAGCGCCAGCGCCACGATCGCCACATGCCGCTCGACATTCCAGAGCACCGCGGCCAGGATCACCGACAGGGTCCGGACCGACATCGAGATCACATAGCGACGCTGCCGGCTGCGCACATCGTCAGCGAGCCCCTGGCGGGCTCCGGTGATCCGGAAGACCTCGTTCGAATTCCGCTTCCGCATGACATTCCACCGCCCGACCGCCGCGCCGGACTCTTCCCGGCTCGATCCTGGCTCCACGGTACGCCGCGGCTGCGACGCATTCGAGACCGGGTCACCGCCTATCCGGGCATAGGCCCGCCGCCGTACCACGTACGGAGCTGTCCGACATGCGTCGTATGGCTGATACGCCGAGACTGTCCCGTAACTGCTCACGTCGATCCGAAACCGGGAGGCAGCCATGGGCTGGTTGTGGGCGATCATTGTCGGGTTCGTGCTGGGACTGCTGGCGAAGGCGATCCTGCCGGGGAAGCAGCACAGCCCGCTCTGGCTGATCACGATCTTCGGCATCATCGGCGGGATCGTCGGCAACTCTCTCGCCATGGCGTTCGGCATCGGCGAGACCCGGGGCATCGACTGGGGCAGGCACGCGTTGCAGATCGTCGCCGCGGTGGTCATCGTGTGGCTCGGCGACATGGCCTACATGGCCCTGCGCAGCAGAAAACAGAGTGCCTGACGGACTGCGAGCGCCTGCACACCCGACAGATACGGGAGAACCAGGCCCAGGCCCAGGCCCGACAGCGGCCGGGTGGGTACCGATCCCCACCCGGCCGCTGCCGTGCGTGTCGTGTCTGCGCTGCCGGTGCCTGTGCGCCGGTCCTGCGCGACGGGTCAGCCGCCCGCGACCTCGACCGCCGCCAGGTTCTTCTTGCCGCGGCGCAGCACGAGCCAGCGACCGTGCAGCAGGTCCTCCGGGGCCGGGACCGCGTCCTCGGCCGTGATCTTCATGTTGTTCACGTAGGCCCCGCCCTCCTTGACGGTGCGGCGGGCCGCCGACTTGCTGGCCACCAGGCCCACCTCGGCGAAGAGATCCACGACCGGAGCGAGGCCGGACACCCGTGCGTGCGGCAGCTCGGCGAGCGCCGCCCGCAGCGTCGGCTCGTCCAGCTCGCCCAGCTCGCCCTGCCCGAACAGCGCCTTCGACGCGTTCACGGCGGCCGCGCACTGGTCGGCGCCGTGCACCAGCGTCGTCAGCTCCTCGGCCAGCGCACGCTGGGCCGCGCGTGCCTGCGGACGCTCCTCGGTGAGCTTCTCCAGCTCCTCGATCTCCTCGCGGGACGTGAAGCTGAAGATCCGCAGGAACTTGGAGACATCGCGGTCGTCCGCGTTCAGCCAGAACTGGTAGAACGCGTACGGCGTGGTCCGCTCGGCGTCCAGCCAGACCGTGCCGGACTCCGTCTTGCCGAACTTGGTGCCGTCCGCCTTGGTGATCAGCGGGGTGGCCAGGGCGTGCACCGCGGCGTGCGGCTCGACCTTGTGGATCAGATCGGCGCCCGCGGTGAGATTGCCCCACTGGTCGCTGCCGCCGGTCTGCAGGACGCAGCCGTGCCGCCGGTACAGCTCCAGGAAGTCCATGCCCTGCAGGATCTGGTAGCTGAACTCGGTGTAGCTGATGCCCGCGTCGGAGTTCAGCCGCCGGGCGACGGCCTCCTTCGCGATCATCTTGTTGACCCGGAAGTGCTTGCCGACGTCGCGCAGGAAGTCGATCGCCGACAGGCCCGCCGTCCAGTCCAGGTTGTTGACCATGGTCGCGGCGTACGGGCCCTCGAAGTCCAGGTAGCGCTCGATCTGCGCGCGCAGCCGCTCCACCCAGGCCGCGACGACGTCCGGCGCGTTGAGCGTGCGCTCGGCGTTCGGCTTCGGGTCGCCGATGAGGCCCGTCGCGCCGCCGACCAGACCCAGCGGGCGGTTGCCCGCCTGCTGGATCCGGCGCATGGTCAGGATCTGGACCAGATTGCCCAGGTGCAGGCTGGGCGCGGTCGGGTCGAAGCCGCAATAGAACGTGACGGGACCGTCCGCGAACGCCTTGCGCAGTGCGTCCTCGTCAGTGGACAGGGCGATCAGCCCCCGCCACTGCAGTTCGTCGACGATGTCCGTCACGTCTCTCGTGTCTCCTTGGATGTGCTTACGGTGTCCTGGCGAATGTCCTCGCGGACGTCTCCGAGGTTATACGCCCTGGCTGACCGAACTCATATTGAAATCGGGCACCCGGAGCGCAGGCATCGCGGCCCTGGTGAACCAGTCGCTCCACTCACGCGGCAGCGTCTTCTCCGTCCGGCCCGCCTCGGCGGCCCGCGACAGCAGGTCGACGGGCGACTCGTTGAACCGGAAGTTGTTCACCTCGCCGACCACCTCGCCGTTCTCGACGAGATAGACGCCGTCCCTGGTCAGCCCGGTCAGCAGCAGCGTCGCCGGGTCGACCTCGCGGATGTACCAGAGGCAGGTCAGCAGCAGCCCGCGCCCGGTGCTCGCGACCATGTCCTCCAGGGAGCGCTCGCCGCCGCCCTCAAGGATCAGGTTGTCGATGCCGGGGGAGACCGGCAGGCCGGTGAGGCCCGCGCTGTGCCGGGTGGTGACCAGCCGGTCCAGCTTCCCTTCCCGTACCCACGCGGTCGAGGACAGCGGAAGACCGTTGTCGAAGACCGAGGCGTCGTCACCGGAGGCGTGCGCGATCACGAACGGCGCGGACTCCAGACCCGGCTCGTTCGGGTCGCTGCGCAGGGTGAGCGGCAGCTGGGACAGCGTCTCGCCGACACGGGTGCCGCCGCCGGGCTTGGAGAAGACCGTACGGCCCTCGGTGGCGTCCCGGCCGGTCGACGACCACATCTGGTAGATCAACAGGTCCGCGACTGCGGTGGGCGGCAGCAGCGTCTCGTACCGCCCGGCGGGCAGCTCGATCCTGCGTTCGGCCCAGCCGAGGCGCGTCGCCAGCTCCGCGTCAAGCGCGGCCGGGTCCACGTCCTTGAAGTCGCGCGTCGCCCGGCCCGCCCACGCGGAACGGGTCCGGTCCGGGGACTTGGCATTGAGCTCCAGCGTGCCGGTGGGCTGGTCGTGGCGCAGCCGCACGCCCGTGGACGTGCCGAGATACGTCGAGGTCAGCGTGTGGTGGGCGAAGCCGTACAGCTCACGGTCGCCCGAACGGGCCCGGGCGAAGGCCTCGCCCAGCGCGGGCGCGAAGTCCGCGAAGACGGCCGACGACGTCTCGGCAGGCGCGTCCGCGAAATCCCCGGCGACCGGCATGCCCGTCACCAGAGGCTGCGCGTCCTCGGCGGGCCCGGCCGCCCGGGCCGCCGCCTCCGCGGCCCGCACCAGCGGTTCCAGGTCCCCGGCCGTCACGGCAGACCGCGACACCACACCGGACGCGGTGCCCTGCGTCCCGTCGACCGTGGCGATGACGGTGAGGGTGCGGCCGCGGGTGACGCCGTTGGTGGTGAGGGCATTCCCCGCCCAGCGGAGATTGGCGGACGAGTGCTCGTCGGCGATGACCACGCAGCCGTCGGCGGTGGACAGCTCGAGGGCGCGCTCGACGATCTCGTGCGGCTTGCTGACGGGGCTCATCGAGCGGCCTCCTGCGTGGTGTTGAGACGGTGCTGTCCCGGGGGACACTGCATCGGACCGCGGCAGGGCCACGGACCGGACCCCCGGCAGGGGACGGTGCGGGCGCGACCCGTGCTCATCGACCGGCCTCCTGCGTCGTGTTCAGGATGTTGACGTCGCGGAACAGGGCGGACGGGCAGCCGTGCGAGACCGCCGCGACCTGGCCCGGCTGGGCCTTGCCGCAGTTGAAGGCGCCACCCAGGACGTACGTCTGCGGGCCGCCGACCTTCTCCATCGAGCCCCAGAAGTCGGTCGTCGTCGCCTGGTAGGCCACGTCGCGCAGCTGCCCGGCCAGCCGGCCGTTCTCGATCCGGTAGAAGCGCTGCCCCGTGAACTGGAAGTTGTAGCGCTGCATGTCGATCGACCAGGACCGGTCGCCGACCACATAGATCCCGCGCTCCACACCCCCGATCAGGTCCTCCGTCGACAGCCCGCCCGGCTCCGGCTGCAGCGACACGTTCGCCATCCGCTGCACCGGTACATGCGAGGGCGAGTCCGCGAAGGCACAGCCGTTGGACCGGCCGAGGCCCGTCAGCCGGGCGATGCGCCGGTCCAGCTGGTAGCCGACGAGGGTGCCCTCCTTGACCAGGTCCCAGCTCTGCGCCTCGACGCCCTCGTCGTCGAACCCGACCGTCGCGAGGCCGTGCTCCGCGGTCCTGTCGCCGGTCACGTTCATCACCGGCGAGCCGTACCGCAGCTTTCCCAACTGGTCGAAGGTCGCGAACGACGTCCCCGCGTACGCCGCCTCGTAGCCCAGCGCCCGGTCCAGCTCCGTGGCGTGGCCGATCGACTCGTGGATCGTCAGCCAGAGATTGGACGGGTCCACGACCAGGTCGTACCGCCCCGCCTCGACGCTCGGCGCGCGCATCTTCTCGGCGAGGAGCTCCGGGATCTCCTCCAGCTCGCTGCCCCAGTCCCAGCCCGTGCCGGTCAGGTACTCCCAGCCGCGGCCCGCCGGTGGCGCGATCGTCCGCATCGAGTCGAACTCACCGGTCGTCTCGTCCACGGCGACCGCCGTGAGCTGCGGATGCAGCCGCACCCGCTGCTGGGTGGTGACCGTGCCCGCCGTGTCCGCATAGAACTTGTTCTCGTGCACGGTCAGCAGCGAGGCGTCCACGTGCGCCACGCCCTCCGCGCCCAGCAGCCGCGAACTCCAGTCCGCCAGCAGCCCGGACTTCTCCGCGTCGGCGACCGTGAACGGATCGATCTCGTACGACGAGACCCACGTCCGCTCCGCGTGCACCGGCTCCTCGGCGAGCTCGACCCTCCCCCAGGCTTCGCCGGGGGGACCCCCGGCCGACCCGGCCGCCGCGATCACCTGCGCGGACAGCTTCGCCATCGCCACCGCCTGGCCCGCGACCCGGGCGGCGGCGTCCATGGTCAGATCCACGCCGGAGGCGAAACCCCACGCGCCGCCGTGCACCACCCGGACCGCATAGCCGAGATCGGTCGTGTCGGACGAGCCGGCCGGCTTGGCGTCCCGCAGTCGCCACGCCGCACTGCGCACCCGCTCCAGCCGGAAGTCGGCGTGCTCGGCGCCGAGCGCGCGGGCCCGCGCGAGCGCCGCGTCGGCGAGCGCCCGCAGCGGCAGCGCCAGGAAAGACTGATCGATGTCATGGGGCACGCCTGGGGGTCCCTTCGGGAAGCTCAGCTGCGATGGCCGTCACCGGAAGTGAATCATGGCCCTGGGGGCCGGATCCCCGAAAAGTTGACGAGCGGTGCCGTCGTCGGGCACCGAATCGTCTGAAGCCCTGGCAGACAGGCACCGGCAGAACAGTAGGCTGTCTCAGTTGCTACGGGGCGTCTCTCGATGTGCGACCGACCATCCGGCCACGTTTTGTGAGCGAGCGGAACCAAGGGGGCTTCAGTCGGCCATGGACGTCTTCGGTGTCCACCACGACCTCATCGCCGAGTACGAGGCGTTCACAAGCTCCCTCGTCGCCGTGAGGGACGCGGATATCGAGAGTCACCTCGCCGGCGAGCGCGAGCGCAAGACCCGCTGGCCCGACCCCAAGCTCGCACTGAACCCCACCTTCCGCAGCGGCGGAACGGTTGCCTCGATGTGCGACGACGGCCTGCTGCATCCGATGTGCCGGGAGTACTTCCGGCACAAGAAGCACCCGAACGACCCCGGCAGCCGCACCCTCTCCCTCCACCAGCACCAGCGTGAAGCCATTGCCGCGGCCGATCGCGGGGACTCCTACGTGCTGACCACGGGCACCGGCTCGGGCAAGAGCCTGACCTACATCGTCCCGATCGTCGACCGGGTACTGCGGCAACCGAACCCCGACGGGATCTCTGCGATCGTCGTCTATCCCATGAACGCGCTGGCCAACAGCCAGCTCCACGAGCTGGAGAAGTACCTCACCTGGGGGGTCTCCGAGGGCAGCCGCAAGGTGACCTTCGCGCGGTACACCGGCCAGGAGGACTCCGAGCAGAAGCTCCAGGTCCTTAGGAACAAGCCGGACATCCTGCTGACCAACTACGTGATGTTGGAGTACCTCCTCACTCGCCCCGACGAGCGGCGGGAGCTGATCGGCGCAGCCCGCGGCCTGCGCTTCCTCGCTCTTGACGAACTGCACACCTACCGCGGTCGTCAGGGAGCAGACGTCGCTCTCCTCGTCCGCCGGCTGCGGGACGCCTGCGAAGCACCCGACCTCCAGTGCGTCGGGACCTCGGCCACGATGGCCACAGGAGTGACCTTCGCAGAGGCCCGCGAGGAGATCGCCAAGGTCGCCACCCGCCTGTTCGGCACGGAGATCCGGCCCGACCGTGTCATCGGCGAATCCCTGGAGCGCTCGACCGACCCCGGACCCGACGCGGTGCCCGGAGTGCACCCCCGTGAGCCCCTCGCCGACGCGGTACGCCGCGCGGCCGCCACGCCCCACGAGCTCCCGGCTGAGTACGACGCCCTGAGCCGCGACCCCCTCGCCGTCTGGGTCGAGGACAATGTGGGGCTGGCCGTCGAGGAGCCCAGCGGCCGGCTCGTCCGCCGCCCTCCGCTCACGATTCCCCAGGCATCCGCCCTGCTCGGCGACGCGAGCGGGGAGCCCGCCGAGGTCTGCCACCGGGCCATCGAGACCGTGCTGCGCGTCGGTGCGAAGGCCATGCACCGGGAACTGGACAGACCCCTGTTCGCCTTCCGGCTGCACCAGTTCCTGTCCAAGGGCGACACGGTCTACGTCAGCTTCGAACCCCCTGGCAACCGCCACCTCACCAGCCAGTACCAGACCCGGGTGCCCGACCACCGTGACAAGCCGCTCGTCCCCCTGCACTTCTGCCGTGACTGCGGCAAGGAGTACCTGGTGGTTACCCGCCCTGCCGAGCACGAGGGCATGGTGTTCGAGGCCCGGGAGGACCCGGACGCTCCGGCCGCCGACGGCGACGGGTTCCTCTATGTGAGCGACGACCGGCCCTGGCCCGACGAGCACGACGAGGACGCCGTGTTCCGCCGCCTCCCGGCGAGCTGGGTCGAGACGGACGACGACGGTCGGTCGACGGTCCTCAAGACCCGGTCCGGAGACCTTCCCGAGGAGGTGTGGGTCGGCCCGGACGGTCGGGCCGCACAGCCCGGCACGGGCCTGCGCGCCTGGTGGATCGCCGCCCCGTTCCGCTTTTGCCTGCACTGCCGCACCTCGTACGAGCAGCTGCGGCTCAAGGACCTGGCCAAGTTGGGCACCTTTTCCGCCGAAGGCCGCAGCTCCGCCGTCTCCCTGATCAGCTCCCGCGTCGTACGGTCGCTGCGCGACCAGCCCGACCTGACGAAGAGGGCCCGGAAACTCCTCACCTTCGTCGACAACCGGCAGGACGCCAGCCTCCAGGCCGGGCACTTCAACGACTTCGCCCTGGTGAGCCAGGTGCGCGGTGCCGTGTACCGGGCCCTGGAGGCGGCGGGGGAGCAGGGACTGACCTACGACCGGCTGCCCCAAGCCGTATTCGACACCCTCGCCCTCCCGCTGGAGACCTATGCCAGGGTGCCGACCGCCAAGTTCCACCAGCGCGACCTCGCACACTCGGCTCTGCGTGAGGTACTCGCCTACCGCGTCTACGCCGACCTGGAGCGTGGCTGGCGCGTCACCATGCCCAACCTTTCCCAGACCGGCCTGCTGCGCTTCGACTACACGTCCCTCTCCGAGATCGCAGGCGACCGCGAGTGCTGGGAGGGCTGCCACCCCCTCCTCACCGGCGACACGGCCGCCCACCGTGGTCAACTGGCCCGCGACCTCCTCGACGAGCTGCGGCGCTCCCTCGCAGTGGAGGTGGAGTGCCTCACCCAGGAGGGCTTCGACCGGCTCGGCAGTATCAGCGAGACGCACCTCGTCGCCCCCTGGGCCCTGTCCGCACGTGAGCCGCGCGTCCGTTCCCGGCTGGCCTACGCGGGCCGCGGTCAGACCGGCGCGGCGGCCGACACCGTGCACCTCAGCGGTCTCGGCGGATACGGCCGCTACCTGCGCCGCATCGGCCAGTTCGCCGCCCTCCCCGGCCAGGCGGGCAAGCGTATCCCGGTCGCCGACGCCGACGCGGTCATCCGCGATCTGATGCGGGTGCTGCGTGAGTGCGGGCTGCTCACCGTCGTCCAGGAGGAGCGTGACGGCTCCTACGGACACCAGCTGCGCGCCTCCGCCCTGCGCTGGCTCCCCGGCGACGGTACGAGGCCCGAACCGGACCCGGTGCGCAAGGTGACCGACGCGGAGGCTGGCGTCCGCGTCAACCCGTATTTCCGCGACCTCTACCGCGCCGGCGCTGCCGGGCTTACCGGCATCAGGGCGCACGAGCACACCGCACAGGTGGACTCCGCGACCCGCCGCGTCCGTGAGGACGCGTTCCGTGAAGGCGACCTGGAGATCCTCTACTGCTCGCCGACGATGGAGCTGGGTGTGGACATCGCTGAGCTGAACGCGGTCGGGATGCGCAACGTCCCGCCGACCCCGGCCAACTACGCGCAGCGCTCCGGGCGCGCCGGTCGCAGTGGCCAGCCGGCGCTCGTCACCACCTACTGCTCGACCGGTTCCCCTCATGACCAGTACTACTTCCGCCGCCCGGGTCTCATGGTGTCCGGCAGCGTCACCCCGCCCCGGCTCGATCTGGCCAACGAGGAGTTGATCCGTTCCCACGTCCACTCGATCTGGCTGGCCGAGACGGGCGTCCACCTCGGCAGCCGCCTCACCGACGTGCTCGACGCGGAGGCTGCGGACGCGGACGGCCGGTGGCCGCTGGACCTGCTGCCGCGGGTACGGGACGACCTGGACAGCGAGACCGCCCGGCTGCGCGCGATCAGCAGGGCCACCGAGGTCCTCGCCCCCCTCCGCGACGAGCTCTCGGAATCCTCCTGGTGGCACGAGGGCTGGGTTGAGCGCACTGTCCGTCAGGCGCTCGGCAGTCTCCACGAGGCGTGCGAGCGCTGGCGCCGTCTGTACCGCACCGCCCGGGCCGAGGTCGAGCAGCAGCACCGCCGGGCCAACGACCTCTCCCTCAGCCGCAGGGACCGCGACCGCGCTGCAGGGCGGCGCGCCGAGGCCGAGAACCAGCTGAAGCTGCTGCGCAACGAGGCCGACAGCGCGTCGTACAGCGACTTCTACACCTACCGCTACTTCGCCTCCGAAGGTTTCCTGCCCGGCTACTCCTTCCCCCGTCTGCCCCTCGCGGCCTACGTCCCCGGCGAGCGCTCTGCCGGGATGTACGGGCAGCGCAACGGCGCCTACATACAGCGCCCGCGCTTCATCGCGATCGGCGAGTTCGGGCCCGGCGCGCTGATCTACCACGAGGGCAACCGCTACACCATCGACCGCGTGACCGTCCCGATGGGCGACCGCCCCGGACAGGTGGCGACCAGTGACATCAGGCTCTGCGAGGCCTGCGGCTACTGGCACGACCGGGTCGAGGGCGCCGACCGCTGCGAGAACTGCGCCGTGCCGCTCCACCGCACCCTGCCGAAGTTGATGCAGCTCACGCAGGTGCACGCCGAGCCCCGTCGCCGGATCTCCTCCGACGAGGAGGAGCGCCTCAAGCGGGGCTTCCACCTGCGGACCGTCTACCGGTACTCGCCTGGTGGCATCTACCAGGCCCAGGTACGCGGTGCGGACGGGGCGCCCCTCGCGGAGGTCGCCTACGGGGACTCGGCGAGCGTCCGCGTCCTCAACCTGGGCTATCGCAAACGCGACGCCCAGGACCGCTCGGGCCAGGGGTTCTGGCTGGACCCGGTCACCGGCAGATGGCTGTCGGAGAGCAAGGCGGCCCGCCTGGCCCAGGAGGAGTCCGCGGAGGAGGAGTCACTGGCGTCCTTCGACCGCGCGCAGCGCACCCTCCAGGTCATCCCCTATGCCCAGGACACCAAGAACATCGCCGTGGTGCGGTTGGCCGAGCCGGTCGACGACATCACCGCGGTCTCCTTGCGCTATGCGCTGGAGCGCGGGATCGAGGCGCACTTCCAGCTGGAGGACTCCGAGCTGGAGAGCGAGGACCTCCCCGATGCCGAACGGCACGGCCGGACCCTCTTCGTCGAGAGCGCCGAGGGCGGAGCGGGCGTGCTGCGCCGCCTTTACGACGATGAGAAGGCTCTCGCCCTGGTGGCGCTGGAGGCCTTGCGGATCATCCACTACGACGAGGACGGCAAGGACCTCGACCGGGCGGACGGCGCAGCCGAGCGCTGCGAACTGGGCTGCTACGACTGCCTGTTGTCGTACTCCAACCAGGGTTACCACCGGCGGATCGACCGGCACCGCGCCGCGCCGTGGCTGGTGGCACTGGCCCGGTCCCTGACGAAGGACGAGTCCCGCCCGGAGCCTTCGACGGCCCCCGTCCCCCGCCGGGAGCCGGTACCAGACACACCTGTTGAGGCGTTCGTACGCCTCCTCGCGGACGGCGGTCACCGCATCCCCGACGAGACGGCCACCGGGGTCGCGGACGTGGTCTACCACCTCCCCGGTGCCGAGGTCGCAGTGTTCCTGGAGTACGACGGCGCCCGCCGCCTCGGCGAGCAGGACGAATACCGCATGATGGACGACGGCTGGCTGGTGATCAGGGCCGGAGCCGAACCCGACTGGAAGGACACCGTGCGCGCATACCCGGACGTCTTCGGCATCGGCCGCGACCACAGGGGAGGCGACCGATGAGCACCCCGGCCGAGCATGCGCCCGGCACCCTGGTGCGCGCCCGGGACCGCGACTGGGTCGTCCTGCCGGGTACCACCGAGGACTTGGTCCTCGCCCAGCCCCTGGACGGGGACCGGGAGTTCATCGCCGCCCTCTTTCCCGACGAGGTCCGCGAGCCGGGCTTCGGCCGTCCTCATCCCCTGCCCGGCGAGGCCGGTGACTTCGCGTCCGCCTCACTGCTGCGCACCGCCTTGCGCATCGCGTCCACAGCGGGCGCTGGCCCCTTCCGCTCCCTGAACGCGGTGGCCGTCGAGCCGCGTCGGTACCAGCTGGTGCCGCTCATGATGGCGCTGCGCATGAACCCCGTACGTCTGCTGATCGGCGACGACGTCGGCATCGGCAAGACCGTCGAGTCCGCGTTGATCGCGAAGGAACTCATGGAGCAAGGCTCCGCCCGCAACATGACCGTGCTCTGCTCACCCTCCCTAGCCGAGCAGTGGCAGCGCGAACTGCGCGACAAGTTCGGCATGGAGCCTGAAATGGTCCTGCCGTCCACGACCGCACGTCTGCAGAAGGCGATCGACGATCCCGACCGGTCGATCTTCGACCACTATCCGGTCACGGTAGTCTCCACCGACTTCATCAAGCAGGACGAGCGCCGCGACGCGTTCCGCCGCCACTGCCCGGACGTGCTGATCGTCGACGAGGCGCACACCTGCGTGGGCATCGGCGGCAACGAGCAGCAGAAGCGGTACGAACTGTTGTCCGCGCTCGCGGACCGCACCGAGCGCGACCGCCATCTCATCCTCGTCACCGCCACCCCGCACAGCGGCGACCCGCACGCGTTTGCGAAGCTCACCGGTCTCCTCGACCCCTCCCTGCGGACCCTGGACACCACCCTGTCCGCCGACCGCGACAAGCTGGCCCGCCACTTCGTGCAGCGCCGCCGCCATGACATCAAGCGGTACGTCGGCCAGGACACGCCGTTCCCCGAGGACCGGGACACCCAGGACGCGCTCTACCGGCTCGACGGCGACTACGCGCGCTTCGTCGCCGACATCCTCGCCTACACCCGCCACCAGGTACGCGGCCCCGGCGGCGACCACCAGCAGCGCATGTCCTGGTGGACGGCGCTCACCCTGCTGCGCTGTGTCCTGTCCTCGCCCGCTGCGGCCGCCGCGACCCTGCGCACCCGCTCCCTGATCGCCGCCACCCGCACCCCTGCCGAGGCCGACAAGCTGGGCCGGGCCGCAGCCTTCGAACTCACCGACGACGAGGCCGCCGAGGGCATGGACGTCGTGCCCGGCTCGCTCCCGGACGAGGACGCCGCCACCCCCGAGAAGCCCCAGAAGGGACGCACGAGTGAGGCCAAGGCCCTCTCCGACTTCGCCGAACGGGCGGACGCCCTCGCCGGCCCGGAGACGGACGCCAAGCTGCGCACCCTCGTCGACCGGGTCAAGCGGCAGCTGGTCGACGGCTACGACCCGATCGTCTTCTGCCACTACATCCCGACCGCCGAGTACGTGGCCCAGCACCTCAAGGAGGAACTGGGCCGCAGCGCGAGCGTGGAGGCGGTCACCGGCACCCTGCACCCCGACGCCCGGCAGGCCCGCGTCGACGAGCTGACTGCCCGGCGCGGCCGGCACGTCCTCGTCGCCACCGACTGCCTCTCCGAGGGCGTCAACCTCCAGGAACACTTCGGCGCAGTCATCCACTACGACCTGTCCTGGAACCCGACCCGCCACCTCCAGCGCGCGGGCCGTGTCGACCGGTTCGGCCAGCCCCGCCGCCGCGTCCGCGAGATCACCGTCTACGACACGGACACCGGCATCGACGGCCTCGTCCTGAAGGTGCTCATCCAGAAGCACAAGGACATCGCCGACCAGACCGGTGTGGCCGTCCTCGTCCCCGACCAGGGCCGGGGCGTCCTCGAAGCCCTCGCCAGCGCCCTGCTGCTGCGGGGCAGGCAGCCCGAGGGCCAGCTCACCCTCGACTTCGAGGACGACCCCGACTTCGGCCGGGCCCGCGAGGCCCTCCACAAGGAGTGGGAGTCGGCCGCCGAACGGGAGTCGAAGGTACTCACCAAGTTCGCCCACTCCGGTCTGCGCCCCGAGGAGGTGGAAGCCGAGCTGGACGCGCTGCGGCAGGCGCTGGGTGACCCCGGAGACATCGCCACCTTCACCCGCGAGTCCCTGGCACAGCTGGGCGCCCAGCCGATCGGCGATGCCCGCGACCGGGGTTTCAAGGCCCCCGTCGACCCGCTGCCAACCGGTCTCAAGCACGCCCTCGGCTTCTACGAGGACGCCGACCAGACCGCCGCCCCGGGCGGCGCGCCCCGGGCGAAGGCCAAAGGCCGCGCCAGGACGGCCGCCCGCGACCTCGTCTTCCGCGAGGACCTCCCCGTCGCCCGCGGCGAACACGCCCTGTCCCGCACCGACCCGGCGGTGCGCGCCCTCGCCCGCTACCTCCTCGACGCGGCCGTCGACACCGGCCTGCCCCCCGAGGAGCGCCCGGCCCGCCGCCTCGGCGTGATCCGCACCGCCGCCGTGGACCGCCGCACGGTCCTGCTGCTCGCCCGCTACCGCTTCCGCCTCACCCTGCCCGGCCGCACGGCGACGGACGAACCACGCGTCCTGGTGGCCGACGACGCCCAGGTCCTGGCCTGGCGCACCGGTGACGACGGCCGCCGCGCCTGGCTGTCCGACGAGGAGACCGCCGCCCTGCTCACCGCCACCCCCGACCTCAACACCCTGCCCGCCCTGAGAGACCAGCAAGCCGCCCGTGCCGCCGCCGAACTCGGCGACGACGAGATCAACGCCCACCTGACCACCCGAGGACAGCTCCTGGCGGACCGGCTGCGCGACGCTCATCAGCGAGTGCGTGAGGCCGCCGGTCAGCGCGGCCGCGAGCGCGGCGCCGCCGCCGTACGCCGCATCGACGTCCAACCGTCCGGCGAACCCGATCTGCTCGGCGTGTACGTGTACCTCAGCGCCCCGGCCGCTCAGCAGTCCGCACCCGGAGGAGACCGGTGACCGCCCTCGCCCCCGACCGCCTCCCCGCCTCCGCCGCCGTACGCGTAGAGGGCGGCCTGCTCTCTGCAGACCTCCTCGGCAAGATCCGCGTCGGCGACCCCGAACTGCCCGGCAGTGGCCCCGCCGACTACGGGCTCGGACGCGGCGTACGCATCGAGGACGCCGCCAGCCGAAAGTGGAACGCGCTGCGCGCCGCCTACACCTCGCTCCAGGAGGAGCTGAAGGAACTCGACGGCAAGACCGACCCGACCAAGGCGACCCGCGTCTGGCTGCTGACGCTCCTGGAGGAACTGGGCTACGGCCGCCTCCCCGCCCGCCGTGGTGGCATCCGCCTTCCCGGCCGCGACCCGTACCAGGTCAGTCACCAGTGGCAGGACCACCTCCCGGTCCACCTCCTCGGCTGGGACGCCCCCCTCGACCGCTGGCCGGCGGGCAGCTCCCGTGTGCCCCAGTCGATGATGCAGGAGCTGCTCAACGCCTCCCCGGACCACCTGTGGGGCATCCTCTCCAACGGCAAGGTCCTGCGCCTGCTGCGCGACTCCACCGCCCTCGTCGGCTCCGCCTATATCGAGTTCGACCTCGAAGCGATCTTCGGCGGCGGCGACTTCTCCGACTTCCTGCTGATGTACGCGCTGCTCCACGCCTCCCGCCTGGAGCTGGTGCCCAAACCGGAGAAGAAGCGCCGGGGCGGGGCGGCAGCCGCAGCGGAGGACGAGGGAGAGGCCGACGAGGCCGACGAGGAGGAGGGCGAGGGCCTCGCGGCGCCCGACGAACTCCCGCTGACCCCTGCGGACTGCCGCCTCGAATGGTGGCGCGACTTCGCCGTCGAGACCGGCATCCGCTCACGCAACCTGCTGCGCGACCAGGTCGCCAAGGCGCTGAACGTCCTCGGCACGGGCTTCCTCCAGAACAACCCGGCCCTGGCCGAGGCGATCACGGCCGGAGGCCGCCGCGCCCTCGACGACTTCCACCACGAGCTCCTGCGCCTCGCCTACCAGCTGATCTTCCTCTTCGTCGCGGAGGACCGGGACGCACTGCTCGTACACCCCGGCCGTAAGGCCACCAGGGCCGAGCTGAAGGCGAACCAGGCGGCCCGCGAGCGCTACGCCCACTACTTCTCCACCGCCCGCCTGCGCCGGATCGCCTCCCGCCGGAAGGGCGACCACCACACCGACCTCTGGCACGGTCTCGTCCGCGTCCTCAATGCCCTCGGCACCATCGGCGGGGAACCCACGCTGGCACTGCCCGAACTCGGTGGCCTCTACTACCTCCCCGAGCCCGACGAGATTGATCAGGATGCCCAGTCCGCTCGCTTCCCGGGCAGCCCGGAGCCGCTGCGCGCGGCGAAGCTCCCCAACGAGCGCCTGCTGGAAGCCGTACGCCTCCTCTCCCGCGTCAAGGACAAGGGCCGCACCACCCGCGTCGACTACCGGCACCTGGGCGCCGAGGAACTGGGCAGTGTCTACGAGTCCCTGCTGGAACTCGTCCCTGCCCGCGAGGCGGAGAACGAGCTGTTCGAGCTCAAGGACCTCGTCGCAGGCAACAAGCGCAAACTGACGGGCTCCTACTACACCCCCTCGTCTCTCACCGAGAAGCTGCTCGACAACGCGCTCGACCCTGTCATAGAGCGGTATGCCGCCTCGGGCATCCCCGACCATCTGCTGCGGATCAGCTTCGTCGACCCGTCCTGTGGATCGGGCCACATGCTGGTCGCGGCGGCCCGGCGCATCGCACTCCGATACGCGCGGATGATCCACGGGGAGACCCAGCCGGCCCCGGAGCTGGTCCGAGAGGCGATGGCCAAGGTCGTACGCCACTGTGTCCACGGCGTCGACATCAACCCGCTCGCCGCCGAACTGGCCAAGGTGTCGCTGTGGCTGGAGTCACTGACCCCCGGTGAGCCGCTCGCGTACCTCGACGACCGAATCAAGACGGGGAACGCCCTGTTGGGGGCGACCCCCGCAGTCCTGGAGCAGGGCATCCCAGACGGCGCGTTCGAGAAGCTGGAGGGCGACGCGCAGTCGGTCGCCACCAAGCTGCGCCAGCAGAACGACCAGGAGCGGAAGGGCGCGGAACACCTCCCGTTCGCCGAGCGGGTCGTGCGGACGAGCACGGCGACGGTGCGGGTGGAGGCGGAGAAGGTCGCCAGGATCGGTGACCACAGCCTGGCCGAGGTGCGCAAGCACGCCCGCGCGCACCGGGAGTTCGAGAAGCGGCCCGAGCTGCGGCACATGAAGCGGGTCGCGGACGTGTGGTGCGCGTCGTTCCTCTGGCCCAAGCACAAGGGCGCCCCCACGGCGATCACGACGAACGTGCTGCGGGCCGTAGAGAAGGACAAGGAGGACGGGCCGCTGGAGGACGAGGCGGCCGAGCTGATGCTGAAGGACATCGTCCGCCGCAACCAGTTCTTCCACTGGCACCTGGAGTTCCCGCGCGTCTTCCGTGTGGAGGACTCGGATGCCGGGGACGTCAACCCGGAGACGGGCTGGCAGGGCGGCTTCGACGCGGTGCTGGGCAACCCGCCGTGGGAGCGGGTCAAGATCCAGAAGAAGGAGTGGTTCGCGGCGCGCGACGAGAACATCGCCGCGGCGGACACGGCCAGCATCCGCGACCGCATGATCGAGGCGCTGGCGACGAGCGTGGACGAGGAGGGCCGCCCGAACGAGGGCGACCGCAAGCTGTACGCGGAGTACCAGTTCGACCAGCGGGAGTCCAAGGGCCAGGTCACCATGTACCGGAAGTCGGGCCTGTTCCCGAAGACCGGCTTCGGTGACGTGAATACATACGCCGTCTTCGCGGAGAAGGCCCGGCAGCTGATCGGCCCGGAGGGCATGGCGGGGCTGGTCCTGCCGACGGGGATCGCGACGGACAAGACGACGGCGGCGTACTTCGCGGATCTGGTGGAGAAGCGGCAGATGGTGGCCGTGCTGGACATGGAGAACGAGGAGAAGCTGTTTCCGGCGGTCACCAACCGTGTGGCGTTCTGCCTGTTCACGATGGCGGGCCGCGACCTGGCCGAGCGCTATCCGGTTGTGCGGCTTGCTTTCCGGGCGCGTCGGCCGGATCAGTTGGACGTGCGGGAGTTCACCTTGGATGAGGAGGGGTTCAAGCGGATCAACCCGAACACGCGGACGGCGCCGGTCTGTGAGAGCCCGGAGCACTTGCGGGTGTTGGAGGGCGTGCACGCGCGGGTGCCGTTGCTGAGGCGGCTCGTGAGTGGCGGGCCGGCGGATCCCTGGAGGCTGGGCAGCGGGCCCTTCCTGCGCATGTACGACATGGCTACGGCCTCCAAGCGGTTCAAATCAGATGAGGCGCTCCTAGCTCACGGCGGAACACGCGAGGGCACTGTCATCGTGAACGATGACGTACGTTATCTGCCCTTGTATGAGGGGAAGTTCCTTCACCAGTTCGACAGTCGCTTCTCCACGTACGAGAACGCCACTCAGGCTCAGATCAACAAGGGCACGCTGCCGAGGCTCGACACAGAGCAGCACCGGGACCCGCACGCGGTGCCGCTGCCTCGCCACTGGGTGAGTGAGGACGAGACTGACGAGCGCCTGGCCGAGGACTGGTCCGTTCCGCGTGAGGCTTGGCGGCATGGATGGCTGATGGGCTGGCGTGACGTCTGCCGGGCGTCGGACGAGCGGACGGTGATTGCCTCTGTGATGCCTCGGACAGCAGCGGGCGACAAGTTTCCAGTGGCTCTGGTGAGAGAAGGGGCTGAGTTCCTGCTCGCCAACCTGAATTCCTTCATCCTGGACTTCGCTACCCGTCAGAAATACGCAGGTGCTTCACTGAAGTACTTTCTGTTCCAGCAACTCCCCGTCCTACCCCCCACCGCCTACGACCTCTCCGCCCCCTGGACCCAAGACACCCCGCTCGCTGACTGGATCCGTCCCCGAGTCCTCGAACTCACCTACACCTCGTACGAGATGGCCTCCTGGGCGAAGTACCTCGGCGACGACGGCCCACCCTTCGTCTGGGACGAGAGGCGCCGGTTCCTGATGCGCGCGGAGCTGGACGCCGCGTACTTCCACCTGTACGGCATCGAGCGCGCGGACCTGGATCTGGTTCTGGATAGCTTCCGCGCATTCAAGAACAAGCAGCCCGCCGTTTTCGAGGACACCAGGAACGAGATCGTCCGCGTCTACGAGGCGATGGCCGAGGGACGGCCCTTCACCCACCCCTCACTCACCCCGCCCCCCGCGCAGGGCCCGCGCCATCCTCCGGGCACCAGCCCGCTGACCCGCGTCATCCCGGCCGGAGGCCCCCCGAAGCGCCCGACCGCACCGGCGGCCAAGAGGAAGCGTCGGGGCATGTCCGCGCCCGACCAGTTGGGCGGAGGCCTGTTCGGCCTGGACGAGGTCGAGGGCGGCGACATACAGCTCGACATGCTCAACATGTTCGGTGAGGATGAGCAGGCGTAGGACACGCGGGCGCAGACCAACGGGCGGGCACAGGATCAACTCCCGTGCCCGCCGGCGAACGTCATGTACGACGCGAACTCAGCCGTCCAGAGACGTGCCCGCCGCGGCGACTGCGAACGCCGCCCATGCGGACGGCGTGACGACGAGTGGACGGATGCCCGTGTCCTTGGAGTCGCGGATGTGGACTGTTTCGAGGCGCACGGCGACTTCCACGCAGTTGTCCCCGTCTCCGCCGCTGTAACTGCTCTTGAACCAGTTCAGCTCAGGGGTGGTGCTCATAGGGCTCCTCGCATCCGTTCCAAGAGGTTCACCGTAGCCCGGCAATCCAGGGCTTGGGAACGCAGCTTGCCATAGCGCTGATGGAGGACGCTCACCTCGCCGGGATCGGCGATCAGGCTGCTCGACCGATGCCCCTCGATGTAACCGAACCACTGGTGCCCCGGCGTTTCCGCCATGTACAGCTGACCATCCACTCCGCAGTGGTCTTCCTGGCTCAGGGGCATGATCTGGATCTCGACGTTGGTTTGCTCGCCCACGCAAAGCAGGTGGTCGATGACAGCCCTGGTGACCGCTGCGCCGCCGACCCCGCGTTCCAGGATGGCCTGTTCGATGATGAACGTGAAAGCGGTGTTCGGTCGCTCAGTCAGCAGCGCCTGGCGTTCGAGTCGGGCCGTCACCTTGTGGTCGATCTGCTCCTGGGTGAACGGGGGAAGCTGGCGCTCAAACACCGCCCGCGCGTACCCCTCCGGCTGCAACAACCCCGGCACCGCCCGGCACTCGTACGCGTACAAGGAGATCGCCTCCTCCTCGATCCCCGCCCACTGCCGGAACCACGACGCCAGCCCCGCCCTCCTCGTCAGGCTCTTCGCCGCCGCCGTGAGGACCTTGAGCGCGACCGGCCCCAGTACCTCCTCCGCCCGCGCGGGCAGATCCGCCGGTGGGAACCGCTTGCCCTGCTCGATCTTGGCGACGTACGCGGCCGAGTATCGCACCCGCACCGCGAACTCCTCCTGCGTCAGACGTGACTCCTCCCGCAGCGCCTTCAGGACCACACCGAAGGTCTTGAGACTGTCCGAGAGTTCCGCTTCACTGCCGTTCGTGCCGCCGCCTCCGCCGTGGTCCGCCCTCATCGCCGCCGCGCCTCCCGTGCTCACGTTTCCACGCCTCACCAACCCCGCCCAACCCGTTCAGGGTCACGGGGAGTTACCCACCCAGTCCAGAGTGTGCACTGGTACAGCGGCGCCTGTATGGGTGTCGTGCCTGTTGGGCTGACAGGAGGGCCCGGAACGCTGGGGCGCATGCCAGCATCAGGGGCCCAAGAGGCCGTTACCGTAAGTGTGTTCGTCCAGCGGTTCTCCGCCACATGCCGCGGGGCCCGCCTCGCCCGCCGGCTCGCCATGCACCGTCTCGACCTCTGGCAGGTGCCGTACGGCAGCCCCGCCTCCGACACCGTCGCCCTCGTCGTGGCCGAACTCGCCGCCAACGCGGTCCTCCACGGCCGTGTCCCCGGGCGCGACTTCGAGCTGCGACTCGCGTACGACCGGACGGGCGGCCTCGTCCGTGTCGAGGTGTCCGACACCCATCCGGGGCGCCCAGGGCTCCCGAACCCGGCGGCCCGTGGCCCTGCCGACGCCGACGGCGGCAGGGGCCTGCTCCTCGTGGAGGCCGTCGCCGCACGCTGGGGCGTGGCCGACCGAACGGGACCGGGCAAGACCGTGTGGGCGGAGTGCGATTTCAGCCAGTGTCAGTAGCGCCAAGTAGGCTTATCCGTCTGCCGGAGTCGACGGAAGATTGGATGCCGTGCCTACCATCAGCACCGTCGTTGCCCAGACCCTGCACAAGGCCGCCACCGTCCTCCGCCGGGACGCCCCGCAGGACGGCATGGTCTTCAGGGAGCTGTGGGACAGGGTCCACGCCTTGAGCCCGCGGCTGGAAGCGGACTGGGCGAGCGCGGTGCGCGAGTCCCCGCAGGAGAACAACACCCCTTTCAAGGACTACGTCAACCGGTCCGCGAGCAACCTCGTCAGAGCCGGATGGCTGTACCGAGGCAACCGCCGCTGGCAGTTGACCGGTCTCGGCCTCGACGCACTCGACCGCTGGCCGGACCCGGTCGACTTCTACGGGGAGGCGGGACGGCGCTACCGGCGGTGGGAGCGGCAACAGCAGTTCGTGTCCGTCGCGGTCACCGCGCTGGAGCAGCTTCCTGACAGCGGGCACTGGGTGGTCCTGGAGGAGTTGGCCGCCGAGTTCGGCGTGGATTCCGACGTGCTCGGGCCGGTGCTGCGCGGCACACGCTCACCGGGCTGGTATCTGGCGCTCGGGGAGGACGGCCAGGCGGGGGCAGGGCTGCCGATGTGGCCATTCGAGCGCGAACAGTGGCGCACGCTGCTCAGCGAGGAAGGCCTTTTTGACGAAGGCCACAGCAGCCTCGACACCGTCCGCGCCCTGCCCGACCGGCGGATGCCGGTGTGGGAGGCGCTGGTGGCGGCCAAGCAACAGCTCGAAGAGGCGGTGGCCGACGAGGAGACGCCCCGCCAGCTCTGGATCATCCGGGGTGTTGACGCCACCACCGGTGTCCCCCTCATCCGTGGACCGTGGCGCGACGACTCGATGGTCACACTCGATGCGGGGTTCCCGCCCGCGACCCTGGCGGCCCGTGACCCTGGCAGCATCCGCAGGGCCGTCGAGACGGCTCTCCCCACCGCCGGCCCCGCCCGCAGGGAGGCCGTCGCCCGGGAGCTCGACGCCTTCCTCAACCGGATGCGGAAGGGCGACATCGTGCTGTCCACCGACGGCTTCGAGACATACGTCGGAGTGGTCCGCGGCTCGGACACCCACACCGCGGAGCGCTTGGAGCGCCGTGTCGACTGGCGCAACCTGCACAAGCCCCTGGACTTCCTCAAGGACCTGCCCTCCGGGCTCTCCGGCGTGGTCCAGGACGCGGACTCCCAGGTCCTGGAAGCCACCGAGTACGCCGAGACCGTCCTCGCCCTGATCGGGGACATGCCGCGCACCGCTTCGCTGCCCACCGGCCCGGCCGTCCTGCCCGACGCCACCGCCGAACTGGCCGCCGCGCTCCACATGCCCGACACGACATGGCTCCAGGACTGCGTCGAACTCCTGCGCTCCACCCCGCAGCTGATCTTCCACGGGCCGCCCGGCACCGGCAAGACGTACACCGCGCTCGCCCTCGCCCGCCACCTGGCCGGCGCCTCCAGCGCCACGAACGTACGCCTCGTGCAGTTCCACCCCGCCTATGCCTATGAGGACTTCTTCGAGGGCATCCGCCCCCGCCTGGGCCGGAGGAAGGACGGCGACACGGACGGCCAACTCGGATACGACCTCGTCCCGGGCCCCCTGCGCAAGCTCGCCGACGAGGCGGAGCGACGTCCTGCCGAGGTCTTCGTCCTGGTCATCGACGAGATCAACCGAGGCCATCTGGCCAAGATCTTCGGCGAGCTGTACTTCCTGCTGGAGTACCGCACCGAGCGCGTCCACCTCCTCTACGGCTCCGACGACGGCCGCGGCTTCCGCCTGCCGCCCAACCTCTACCTCGTCGGCACCATGAACACCGTCGACCGCTCAGTGGCGTACATGGACGCCGCCATGCGCCGCCGCTTCTCCTTCATGGAGCTGCACCCGGAGGCATCACCCGTCCAGGGAGTGCTGGCCTCCTGGCTGGCCAGGCGCACGGAGGAGCAGGGCGGCGACCCGACCGCTTATGACGACTCGTACGTCCGCCTGCTCGGCGAGATCAACCGGCTCCTCGCAGAGAGCAGCCCCGGCGACCGCTCCTTCCGCGTCGGCCCCTCCTACTTCATGCAGGACCTGGCCCACGCAGGCGAGGGGGCACTCGAACGCCTCTGGAGGACACAGATCATCCCGCTCCTCACCGAGCACCACTGGGGCGACGGCATCGACGTGGAGGCGGTCTACGGGCTCCCCGTCCTTCGCGAGCGGCTGAACATCCCGCCGCCTGCGGCCGAGGACGCCGCCGGTGACGCGGACGGCATCGCCAACCCTGCGAGCCAGTGACCGCCCGGCACACCCAGCCCCGCCACTGCCGCGACACCGCCCTGCGTATCGGGCTCGCGGAGGGCGGTGTCTGGACCAGCTGGGACCTCACCCCGGCGCAGGCCGCGACGCTTGCCGACCACGAAGGTCTCCTCCGAATGCACCCGGAGACCACCACTCGCTGGCGCCTGAGGGCCAAGGATCGGGTGGGCTCCGTACGCCTCGGCTCGGGCGACGGCACGGTCCAACTGACCATCAGCCCCAAGGTGCCCGTCGACCGCCTCCTCCACCTCATCGCGTACGCCCCGGATCGAGTCCAGTTCGACCCGCGCCCCGTCGCCGCCGAGCCGCGACCCGACCTCCTGCCCGCCCTCGCGCACGCTTTCGTCTCCGCCGCCGACCGGGCCCTGCTCCACGGTGTCCTGCACGACTACCGGGAGGCGCACGACACGCTCCCCGTCGTCCGCGGCCGCATCCGTCACGCCGACCAGCTCCGCCGCAGACCGGGCGTCCCCGTACCGCTGGAAGTCACCTACGACGACCACACTCCCGACATAGCGGAGAACCGCCTCCTCCTCGCCGCCACCCGCCGCCTCCTGCGTGTCCCCGGCCTCGCCCCCGCCCCACGCTCTGCCCTCCAGCGGCTCACCGCCCGCCTGGACGGAGTCCGCCTCCTACCCGCTGGGGCCCCCGCGCCCCCCTGGACCCCCGACCGGCGCAATGCCCGCTATGCGCACGCTCTCGCCCTCGCGGACCTCGTGCTACGTGGGGCCTCGTACGAACTCGGCGACGGCCGGGAGATTGCCGTGGACGGGATGCTGGTAACCATGTGGCGGCTCTTCGAGGCGTACCTGGCACGAGCAGTCGGCGAGGCACTGCGCCACCGCATCGGCGGCAGGCCCGAGCCGCAGGACCGGAACTTCTTCCTCGACACAGCGGGCAGACACGTGCTGCAGCCTGACCTCGTGCACTACCTGCCGACGCCACATGACGGAGTACTGCGCCAGGCTGTCGTTCTTGATGCCAAGTTCAAGACCAAACCCCAGCGGGACGACCTGTATCAGATGACGGCGTACTGCGTACGTCTCGGTCTTACCGAAGGCCATCTCGTGTACGCCTCGGGCATGCCGGGATTGGTGGAGGTTCCGGTGGCAGGAGGACGGCTCCGGATTTGGAGGCATGTCGTCGATCTTGCTCGCCCTTGGCGGGCCCTGGCAGCAGATATCGCGACGCTGGCGGAGTCGATTGACGCCGCACGCTCGACGGGAGCGGCCTGAGCCACGCCGTGCACGTGGTCGGCATCCTGTGTGATAACGGGCCTTTGGATTTGAGGATCACATGTGGTCGGGATGTCCGATGCGTCCCTGCAGCTGGGATTGGCGTATGCGTGCCCGGCGGGGAGCCAGTCGGCGTGGACGCGGGCGCATCAGGCTCCGGCTGTAGAGACCCGACAGTGCATCCGTGACGCCACTGTCAGGGGTCGATCCCCTGCACAAGGGGGCGGTACCGATAGGTTTCAGGTACCAGACCGCTATCGAAAGGGTGATCCGTTGAGCCGCTCGGTTCTCGTCACCGGAGGAAACCGGGGCATCGGCCTCGCCATCGCCCGCGCCTTCGCCGACGCCGGCGACAAGGTCGCCATCACGTACCGGTCGGGTGAGCCGCCGGAGGAGCTGACCGAGCTCGGCTGCCTGCCGGTCCGCTGCGACATCACCGACGCGGAACAGGTGGAGCAGGCCTACAAGGAGATCGAGGAGAAGCACGGTCCCGTGGAGGTGCTGGTGGCCAACGCCGGTGTCACCAAGGACCAGCTGCTGATGCGGATGTCCGAGGAGGACTTCGTCTCCGTCCTGGACACCAACCTCACCGGCACCTTCCGCGTCGTGAAGCGCGCCAACCGCGGCATGCTGCGCGCCAGGAAGGGCCGCGTCGTGCTGATCTCCTCGGTCGTCGGGCTACTCGGCTCGGCGGGGCAGGCCAACTACGCCGCCTCCAAGGCCGGACTCGTCGGATTCGCCCGGTCCCTGGCCCGCGAACTCGGCTCACGGAACATCACCTTCAACGTCGTCGCACCCGGTTTCGTCGAGACCGACATGACCAAGGTGCTCAGCGACGAGCAGCGTGCGGGCATCGTCTCGCAGGTGCCGCTCGGCCGTTACGCGCAGCCGGGGGAGATCGCCGCCGCGGTGAAGTTCCTCGCCTCCGACGACGCCTCGTACATCACTGGAGCCGTCATCCCGGTTGACGGCGGATTGGGCATGGGTCACTGATCACATGAGTGGAATCCTCGCCGGCAAGCGCATCCTGATCACCGGTGTGCTGATGGAGTCCTCCATCGCGTTCCACACCGCGAAGCTGGCCCAGGAGCAGGGTGCGGAGATCATCCTGACGGCCTGGCCGCGGCCCACCCTGACCGAGCGGATCGCCAAGAAGCTCCCCAAGCCCGCCAAGGTCATCGAGCTCGACGTCACCAACGAGGAGCACCTCGGCCGCCTCGCCGACCTGGTCCGCGAGGAGCTCGGCAGTCTGGACGGCGTCGTGCACTCCATCGGCTTCGCGCCGCAGGACGCGCTCGGCGGCAACTTCCTGAACACCCCCTTCGAGTCCGTCTCGACCGCGATGCACGTCTCGGCGTTCTCGCTGAAGTCGCTGACCATGGCCTGTCTGCCGCTCTTCCCGCACGAGGGCGCGTCGGTGGTCGGCCTGACCTTCGACGCCCAGTTCGCCTGGCCGCAGTACGACTGGATGGGCCCGGCGAAGGCCGCGCTGGAGGCCACCTCCCGCTACCTCGCCCGTGACCTGGGCAAGCAGAACGTGCGCTGCAACCTGATCTCGGCGGGCCCGCTCGGCTCGATGGCCGCCAAGTCCATCCCGGGCTTCAGCGAGCTCGCGGACGTCTGGAACCACCGCTCCCCGCTGGAGTGGGACATGGCCGACCCCGAGCCGACCGGCCGCGGTGTCGTCGCGCTGCTCTCGGACTGGTTCCCGAAGACGACGGGCGAGATCGTCCACGTCGACGGCGGCGTACACATGATGGGCGCGTAACGCACCGTTACCCGTCAGTACGGATTCACCCGTACGCCTGTGATGCCCCGGTCACCCGCTGTGTGCGGCGTGGCCGGGGCATCGCCCGTTCGGAGTAGTGGAACAGGCGCCCGGGCCGCGGACGGGTGACGCTGGAGAGGCAATCCCTCCCTTGTGGTGCAGCAGCGGTCCAGCCGCAGTACGGCCGAGGAGGTCTGCCTGTGCGTACGACCTGGCGTTCCATGCCCGCGCTCGGGGTGCTGGCGACCCTGCTGCTCCCGGGTTCCGCCGCAGCCGCGCTGTCGCCCGGGGAGTCCACCCCGCGGCCCTTCGGAGCCGACTGCGACGTCGTCGTCGAGGGTTCGCGCGCCACGGCGTACTGCCGCAATTCCTATCTCGACACGGACCGGGTCCAGCTGCACGTCGAGTGCGCGCGGTGGTGGGACGTCGATGCGGACAGCCGCCCCGTCGACGTCGCTCCCACCGCCCACGCCACGCTCACCGAGCGCTGCTGGAAGGAGATACGCACCGCCTGGGTGAGTCACGTACGCGTCCCGTGAACGGGGTGGTCCTGCGGCCCCGTGAGCGGCTCCCCGCAGTCCCGTGACCGGGGCCCCGCGGCGTCGAGGGGCCGTCGCCCTACGCTTCCGCCGGGTTGCGCAGGCACATGAAGGGGTAGCTCGCCGCCTCCGCCGCCGCGGTGTCCCCGTCCCCCTCGCGGATCGCGTCGACGAGCCGCGCGTGGTCCATGTGGTTCTCCGGGCGCAGCTCGTGGCCCACGTCGTCGCGGAGCCAGTCGCGCAGCAGATCCCCGAGATCCGCGTAGAGCCCGGTGAGGACCTCGTTGTGGGACGCGGCGACCACCGCCAGGTGGAAGCTCGCGTCGGCGGTGACGAACAGCTCCGCGTCGCCCGTCTCCCAGGCCTCCTCGCGGCGCGCCAGCAGCGCGTCCAGTTGCTTCAGATCCCGTTCGGTGCGGCGCTCGGAGGCCATTCGCGCCGCCGACGACTCGAGCGTGGAGCGCACTTCGGCGACATGACGCGGATCGGCGTCGGCGAACCTCCTGTGCATGACCCCGGCCAGCTCGCTCGTCGCCACGACGTACGTGCCCGAGCCCTGGCGGATGTCCAGGAGGCCGTTGTGCGCGAGGGCGCGGACCGCCTCGCGGACGGTGTTCCGGGCCACGCCGAGCTGCTCGACCAGCTCGGGCTCCGTCGGAATACGTGAGCCCACAGGCCACTCGCCCGAGGTGATCTGGTTCCGCAGCTCGGTGATCACCTGGTCCGAGAGCGCGGAACGCCTGGGAGAGGACAGCACCATGGTGCTCCTTGTCGACGAGCTTCGTTCGGGATTGGACAACCAATCATCCTATGATTCTATGATGGCTCCATGGCGGACGAGACCCAGACCCAGACCCACACTCGGACCAGGACCCTGAGTTCCGCCGCCACAGCACTTCGCACCGGTATCGATTCTCCCGCCGCCAAGCCCTCGGTCTGGCTCACCCGGCTCGTCCTCGTCGCACTCGTCCTCGTCGCACTCAATCTCCGCCCGGCCATCACCAGCCTCGGCGCGCTGCTCGAGGAGGTGCGGGGCGGGCTCCACATGAGCGGCAGCGTGGCCGGGATCCTCACCTCCGTACCGCCGCTCTGCTTCGCCGTCTTCGGGCTCACCGCGCCACGGCTCGCCCGCCGCTTCGGGCCCGCCGCGATCGTCTGCGCCGGGATGGCGGCGATCACCACGGGACTGCTGATACGGCCCTTCGCCGGCGGCACCCCCGGCTTCCTCGCCGCCAGTGCGCTCGCGCTCATGGGCATCGCCGTCAGCAACGTCCTGATGCCGGTGATCGTCAAGCGCTACTTCCCGGACCGCGTCGGCACTGTCACGGGGCTCTACTCCATGGCCCTGTCGCTCGGGACCGCGCTCGCCGCGGCCGCCACCGTGCCCATGACCGAGGCGCTGGGCGGCAGTTGGCGCACGGGCCTCGGGGTGTGGGCCCTGGTCGCCGCCGTCGCCGTACTGCCGTGGATCCCGCTGGTGCGTGACCGCGACCGGGGTCGCGACCGGGACCGGGACCGAGGCCGTGGTCGCGAGCCGAAGCGGGCCGGCGTTCCGGTTCAGGCCACTTCCGCCCAGGCCGTTCCCGCCCAGGCCGTTCCCGCCCCGGCCGCTCCCGTCCTGCACATCACCCGCAGCCGCACCGCCTGGGCCCTCGCCTGCTTCTTCGGCCTCCAGGCCACCGGTGCGTACATCACCATGAGCTGGATGCCGCAGATCTTCCGCGACGCCGGCGTCTCGGCGGGCACGGCGGGCGTCCTGCTCGCCGTCACGATGGTCATGGGCGTACCGCTCGCCTTCGTCATCCCACGGCTGGCCACCCGGCTCAGGACCCAGGGCCCGATCGTCGCCGCCCTCGGCCTGTGCGGACTCACGGGCTACACGGGCCTCTTCCTCGCGCCCGCCGCGGGTGCCTGGGCCTGGGCCCTGCTGCTGGGCATCTCCAACTGCGCGTTCCCGCTCGCCCTGACGATGATCGGTATGCGCGCGCGGACCGGCGCCGGCGTCGTACGGCTCTCCGCCTTCGCCCAGAGCACCGGCTATCTGATCTCCATCCCGGGCCCGCTCCTGGTCGGCGTGCTCTACCAGCACAGCGGCGGCTGGGGACTGCCGCTGGCGCTGATGGCCGGGCTCATGGTTCCGCAGATCGTCGCCGGCAGCCTCGCGGGCAGGGACCGGACGATCGAGCACGAAGCCGGGATGCGAGACTGACCGCATGCCTGTGCTCGACCCGAACCCCCCGAACGGCCAGAAGAAGCTCCTGCTCATCTTCGGCGCGATGATCGCCATCACCGTCGTGATCGGCGTGATCGCCTCGATCGCCGCGCCGTGACGTCCGGCGTGAGGGCGGCGGATGGTGGTGCTGGCACCACCATCCCCTAGGGGGCCAGTGTCAGGGTGAAGTGGGTGGGTCACCGGATGGGAGACCGGCCCCATGATCCGTAGGTTTGAAAGCAGCTGAGCAGCCCGGCTCGGCAGCGCACCTTCAGACTCCACGGAGGCGGCCATGTCGGCCCGTACGCACACCCGCTCCCACGCCCCGGCCGCGGGCCGTGTGGACATACGGCTGCCGTGGTGGGCGCTCGTGCTGCCGGTGATCGCCTTCGCGGCGCTGCTGGTCCTGATGACCGCATCCGGCGAGGCGCACGCCGTCCCCGGTGTCACCGGAGACCCCTCGGTCGGCCTCATCCTGGACCGGATACAGACCCTGACCGGTCCCTGACCAGCCCATGTCCATGATCGATCCATGACCGGCCCATGACCGATCACTCATCGGCCCGGAGTCCCTGACGTCTCCTGACCAGCCGGTGACGTGACCCCGACACGACTCCGGACGCACGACGTCATCCTTGGCGGGGATGCGTATCAACACCCTGCGCCCGATGGCTGATTTCATGCGAAGCTGGGGACCATGAGCGCCGCTGAGCTTTCCGGGGGAACAGCCCCCGGATCCCCCGAAGCCCGAAGGATCGTCCTACTCCGCCACGCGAAGGCCGACTGGCCCCAGGTGTCCGACCATGAGCGGCCGCTCGCCGATCGAGGCCGCCTGGAAGCCGCCGTCGCCGGACGCAAGCTCGCCGACACCGGCATCGGCGTCGACCTGGTCCTTTGCTCGACCGCGGTCAGGACGCGCGAGACATGGAAGCTGGCCGTCCATGAGCTGCCGCACCGCCCGCGGACGGTGTACGAGGAGCGGCTCTACGAGGCCTCGCTCGGTGACCTGCTCGCGCTGATCAACGAGACGCCGGACGATGTCGCCGACCTGCTCCTGGTCGGCCACAACCCCGGAATGCACGCCCTCGCCGACGCCCTCGCCGGTCAGGCCGAGGGCGACGCCCTGGCCAGGATGAGCCGGGGCGGCTTCCCGACCGCGGCGTTCGCCGTCATCGGTTTCGAGGGCTCCTGGAAGTCCGTCGAGCACGGCGTCGGCAAGCTCCTCGACTACTGGGCCCCGCACGACTGACCGCCGCGCACCGGCAGACGAACGGCCCCGGTACGCGGATCGCGTACCGGGGCCGGAAGCGTACCGGGGCCGGGAGTTGGCGCCGCGGAGGGTCGGGCAGCCTATGCGCCCCCGGGGACCCGTCGCCCGTGCTCAGCCTTTGTGGACGTCGGCCGCCTCGACCTCTTCACGGGTGATCCCGAGCAGATACAGCACGGCGTCGAGGAACGGCACGTTGAGCGCGGTGTCCGCGGCCTTCCGCACCACCGGCTTGGCGTTGAAGGCGACGCCGAGCCCGGCCGCGTTGAGCATGTCCAGATCGTTGGCGCCGTCACCGATCGCGACCGTCTGGGACAGCGGCACCCCCGCCTCCGCGGCGAACTGCCGCAGCAGCCGCGCCTTGCCCGCCCGGTCCACGATCTCGCCGATGACCCGGCCGGTCAGCTTGCCGTCCGCGATCTCGAGCGTGTTGGCGGAGGCGAAGTCCAGGCCGAGACGCTCCTTGAGGTCATCCGTGACCTGCGTGAATCCGCCCGAGACGACGCCGACTTGGTAGCCGAGCCGCTTCAGCGTACGGATCAGGGTGCGGGCGCCGGGCGTGAGCCGTACCTCCGCACGCACCTTCTCCACGACCGAGGCGTCGAGGCCCGCCAGCAGCGCCACGCGCGCGTGCAGCGACTGCTCGAAGTCCAGCTCCCCGCGCATCGCGGCTGCGGTCACCTCGGCGACCTCGTCCTCGCAGCCTGCGTGCGCCGCGAACAGCTCGATGACCTCGTCCTGGATCACGGTGGAGTCCACGTCCATGACCACCAGCCGCTGTGCCCTGCGGTGCAGCCCCGCCGACACGACGGCGACGTCCACCCCGATCTCCGCCGCCTCGGTGGCGAGCGCGGTGCGCAGCGGTTCGGTCTCGCAGCCGGACACCGCGAACTCGACGGCGGTCACGGGGTACTTCGCCAGCCGGAAGATACGGTCGATGTTGCCGCCGGTCCCGGTGATCCGCGCCGCTATGGCCGCGGTGGACTCCGCGGTCAGCGGGTGCCCGAGCACGGTGACATGGGAACGGCCACTGCCGCGCGGCCGGTTGTCGCCCGTGCCCGAGATGATCTCGGCCTGGAGCTTCAGCGACTCGGCCCAGCTGTGCACGGTGGCCCGCAGTTCGCCCTCGCTCCCGACGGACGGCTCCGTGACGAGCGCACACAGGGTGATGCGGCCTCGCGTGACGACCTGCTCGATGTCGACCACGTCGACGGAGTAGGCGGCGAGAGTGTCGAAGAGTCCGGCGGTGATCCCGGGACGGTCCTTCCCGAAGATCTTGACGAGGAGGGTGGGGATGTCGGAAGTCTCTGGGGACTGCGGTGCGCTCATGGTGCCTCCACCGTATCCGGCACCCGGTGCCATGCGCCGCTCCGTCCCGCGTACCGGACACGGGGAATGCGGCACCGGCCCGCACGGCGGAACGACTGACGACAAACCGCCCACAAACCCACCCGACGGCAACCGCCCGACAGCAACCGCCCGACGGCAACCGCCCGGCGGCCTCAGCGCCAGGAACGCGGCACTCCGGGAGGCGGCGGCCCGTCGGACGGCCCCTTCGACGGCCCTTCGGGCCGACCTTCCGGCGGCGGCCGGTCCTGCGGGCCCGGCAGGGGCGGCAGCCGCAGATAGGGGTTCGTGTCCGGATTCGGCGGGCGGTAGGGAACCGACGGCCGGTACGGCCCCTCGGGCGGAGCGGGCACTCGCGGCCCGCCCACCGCGAACGGCGCCGCCCGCCGCCCCGCCGCCCCGACCCCGTACGCCAGCAGTGCCCCCACCCCTCCCGCCCCCGCTCCCCACATCGCTCCCAGCATCACCGCCATCCCCGGATGCCCGTGCAGCTCGATCCCCGCCCCGAACGCGTCGATCCCCAGCACCGAGAGCGACGCGTCCGCCGACACATCGGTCAGCACCACCAGCACCGGCAGCGCCACCGCCGTCACCACCCCCAGCGCCACCGCGCACCGCCCCGCGAACCCGGCGGCCCCCACCCCCTCCCGCAGCGGCGTCCGCGCCGCCACCAGCACGCCGGCGCACAGCATCATCGACACGCACGCCACCGCCAGCAGCCACACCCGCCCGTCGATCTCGGCCAGCCGCCCCACCGTCACCGGCTCGTCCGCCGTGATCCGCAGCAGATCGTCCAGCGGATCGGGCAGCACCTTCGCCAGCTCGCCGGTCGCTTTCCCCTCCCACGGCACGAAGAGCCCGAGGGCCACACCGAGCCACGCGCCGTTCGGCGCGCCGAGCAGGGCCGCTCCGCCGATCCTCGCCGGGTGCTCATCGCCGATCGCCGCGTACGCCGCCGCCGCGAGCCCCGCCGCCACGGCGACCAGCAGGACGGTCACCAGGGCCGAGACCGCCGGCCGCACCGACCGGTGCACCGCCTCCCAACCGGGCGGCAGCGGCGTCCGGCGCGAGGCGAGCAGCGCGACGAGCAGCACACCGAGCACCCAGAACAGCGCGCCCGCCAGCGAGTCGGCGGTGTCGACGCTGAATCCGACCGACGCCTGCGCGTCCACCAGATCCCCGAGCCGGTCGGGCAACAGCCCCCCGATGTCGCCGATGTCGTCGATGTCCCCGACGTCACCGAGTCCCGGGATCTCGAACCCGCTGTCCGCGTCTGCGTCTCCGCCCCCGTCGCCGCCCGGCAGTTCGTCCAGCCGCAGCGCACCGCCGTCGAGCGTGATGACGTCATGCCCCGCCCAGGCCAGTCCGCCGACGATCCCGAGGAAGAGCGTCACCAACACCCCGGCCCGCGCCGCCAGTTCCGTACCCGACACCCACGCGCCCGCCGCGCGCAGCGACCTCAGGAAGAAGTGGGACAGCAGCAGTGCCCCGACCAGGGCAACGCCGAGTGGCGTGAAGTCGACGGCCGTCGACGCCTCCGCTCCCTCCAGGCCGAACAAGGACACATCGCCCGATGGCGTGATGGATCCCCCGACCGCGAGCACGGTCACCGCCGCGGTCAACGGCCCCAGCGAGCCGCTCGCATCAGCGCCCAGCAGATGCAGTCCGAGCGCCGCCGTGCCGGCCATCCCGGCCGTCGCCCAGCTCACCGCGGCGATCGAGGCGAGCACCACATCACCCCATGGCACCGCACGTTCCGGGCCCCTGCTGTCGCTCGCCGCCATCAGGACCCCCCGATCCGTACGGACTTGTCCCCCTCGTGCCTGATCCGTGCGCACTCATGGGCGCTTACCACTCTCCGGGCACGTTTCTCCGCCGTCAACGGCGCGCCCGTCCACGCCTGGACACCGTCTTCAGGAGGGCCGACTTTCGGTTACGGGACCGGGCCTGAAATAGTTCCTCACGATGTTCACCATCCCTAGACTCCCTGCGACGGGGGTAACTCGGGGGACGACTAGTGGGGCATGGAGTGCCTGAACTCGTACTGGAATTGAACGGAAGGACCTGGACCCTCGATCCGTCCAGGTCGTACACCCTGGGACGCGATCCGCAGGGGGACCTGGTGATCGAGGACGCCAGGGTCTCGTGGCGGCACGCCACCATCAGCTGGGGCGGCCGGAGTTGGGTCATCGAGGACCACGGCAGCACCAACGGCACCTATGTGCAGGGCCAGCGGATCCACCAGATGGAGATCGGCCCCGGCTCGGCGGTGCACCTCGGCAACGCCACCGACGGCCCGCGGCTCAGTCTGTCCGGTGCCGCCGCCGACGCGTACAGCGCCCAGAAGCCCGCCCCACAGCAGGCGCAGGGCGCGGCGGGCGCGCAGGCCCAGCAGCCGCAGCAGTGGCAGCAGCAGGCCCCGCAGGGCCAGGGTCCCGGCCAGGCGCAGGCCCAGGTCCCGCAGCAGCAGCAGTGGCAGCAGCAGGCCCCGGCCGCGCAGATCCCGCACCAGCACTCCCCGGGGCAGCACTCCCCGGGCCAGGGCGGTGCCGCGGGCGCACCGCCGGTCTACGGCGACCGCAGCCCGACCACCTTCCACCAGTTCTCGCTCGGCCGCGTCATGCGCATCGGTCGCGCGCTCGACAACGAGCTCGTGGTCTCCGACCTGCAGGTCTCCCGCCACCACGCCGAGTTCCACGCCACGCCCGACGGCCGTTTCGAGATCCGCGACCTCGGTTCCCACAACGGCACGTACGTCAACGGCCAGCCGATGGCCAAGGGCGGCACGGCCCTCCTCGGCCCCAACGACATCGTCGGCGTCGGCCACTCGACCTTCCGTATCGTCGGCGGACAGCTCGAGGAGTTCGTCGACACCGGCGAGGTCTCCTTCTCCGCCCGCCACCTCACGGTGACGGTCGACGGCGGCAAGCAGATCCTCAAGGACGTCTCCTTCGGCGTCCCGGAGAAGTCGCTCGTCGCGGTCATCGGCCCGTCCGGCTCCGGCAAGTCGACCCTGCTGAAGGCGCTCACGGGCTACCGCCCGGCCAACCAGGGAGATGTCCTCTACGACAACCGGAACCTGTACAAGCAGTTCGCCGAGCTGCGCCAGCGCATCGGTCTGGTCCCGCAGGACGACATCCTGCACAAGGAGCTGACGGTCAAGAAGGCGCTCAAGTACGCCGCCAAGCTGCGCTTCCCCGCCGACACCACTACCCAGGAGCGCGAGGCCCGCATCGACGAGGTGCTGCGCGAGCTCAAGCTGGACATCCACAAGGACAAGAAGGTCACCTCCCTCTCCGGGGGTCAGCGCAAGCGTGTCTCCGTCGCCCTGGAGCTGCTGACCAAGCCCTCCCTGATCTTCCTGGACGAGCCGACCTCCGGCCTCGACCCGGGCATGGACCGCGACGTCATGCAGCTGCTGCGCGGTCTCGCGGACGACGGCCGCACCGTCCTCGTCGTCACGCACTCCGTGGCGGAGCTCGCGCTGTGCGACAAGCTTCTCGTGATGGCGCCCGGCGGTTCGGTGGCCTACTTCGGCCCGCCGGAGGAGGCGCTGAACTTCTTCGGCTACGAAACCTGGGCCGATGTCTTCTCCGCCTTCGAGAACTACCGCGACTACGACTGGGCGGGCCGTTGGAAGGGCTCGCAGCACTACCAGATGTACGCCGCGGACATCGACGCCGTCGCCCCGCAGTCGGTGCACATGCCGCCGCCGCAGGCGATCAGGCCGCCCAAGCCACAGGGCTGGTTCTCCCAGCTCGGCACGCTGGTCCGGCGCTATGTCTCGGTGATCGCCTCCGACCGGGGCTTCCTCGCGCTGATGGTGATCCTGCCGGCCGTGCTCGGCGCGGTGAGCCTGCTCATCGATCCGGACAAGGGCCTGCTGCCCAACGGGGCGAACCCGCAGAGCGGCAGGATCATCCCCAACGGCACGGCCACGACCGTGCTGCTGATCCTCGCGGTCGGCGCGTGCTTCGCCGGCGCCGCCAACTCCGTCCGTGAGCTGATCAAGGAACGGGTGATCTACGAGCGCGAGCGCGCGACGGGCCTGTCCCGCTCCGCGTACCTGATGTCCAAGGTGATCGTTCTCGGCATGATCACGGTGTTCCAGGGTGCGCTGGTGGGCGTCATCGGCTTCTCCAGCCGCGAGATCCCCGAGGAGGGCCTCGTCCTCGGCAGCGCCACGCTCCTGGAGCTCTCGCTTCCGATCATGGCGCTCGGATTCACCTCGATGATGTTCGGCCTGATCATCTCGGCACTCGTGAAGACCGCCGAGAAGACCATGCCGCTGCTGGTGATGTTCGCCATCGTCCAGGTCGTCTTCACCGGCTGTCTGTTCATCCTGAACGGCACCGTCGGCGTGAACGAGTTCTCGTACCTCATGCCGTCCCGCTGGGCGGTCGCCGCCGCCGGTGCCACGCTGGACTTCAACAAGATCAGCCCGAACCAGGACGACCCTTCCAACACGGACCCGCTCTGGGACCACGAGGTCGGGGCCTGGGGCCTGGACATGGCCGCCCTGCTGGCGCTCGGCGCGCTGTGCGGCTTCTTCGTGGCCCGTTTCCTGCGCCGTCACGAGCCCGAGGTCATGCGCAAGTAACCGCGCAACACGCGCGACGCGGCCGTCCGCACCCGCGGTCGTCCGCACCGGCGGTCGTACGACGCCGAAGGGCGGCACCCCATGCGGGGTGCCGCCCTTCGGCGTGTGTGTCCGGCAGCGGTACAGCCGTACCGCCTTCACAGCGTCCGTCAGTAGGCGCTGTTGACGTTGTCGATCGTGCCGTAGCGGTCGGCCGCGTAGTTGCAGGCGGCGACGATGTTGGCGACCGGGTCGTACTGGTCCCAGGCGGTGCCGGGGATGTGGTACGCGTCGAAGGTGGGCTTGATGACCTGCAGCAGGCCCTTGGACGGAACACCGTTGATGGCGTTGATGTCCCAGTTGTTGATCGCGCGCGGGTTACCGCTCGACTCGCGCATGACGTTCTTGTGGATGCCGTGGTAGCTGCCCGGGATTTCGTGCTTCTTCATGATGTCCAGGGCCTCGCGGATCCAGCCGTCCAGGTTGTTGGCGTAGACCGGCTTGCGGGCGGCGGCGCGGCTGGCGGCGGCCTGCTTCGCGGCGCGCGCCTCGGCCTTGGCCTTGGCGGCGGCCTCGGCCTTCGCCTTGGCGGCAGCGGCGGCCTGGGCCTCCGCCTTGGCCTTGATCGCGGCGGCGGCGTCGGCCTTGACCTTCGCCTCCTGCTGGGCCTTGGCGTCGAGGAAGGCGGACTGGTTGGCGATGCTCGCCTGAAGGGCGGCGGCCTTCGCCGTGTCGACGCTGGAGGACCAGGCGACATTCGCGGAGGACACGGCCTGCGTCTCGGTCTCGGCGACGGCGTTGCCCGGGACGAGGGAGAACGCGAGGGCGGAGGCGCCAACGGCGGCCACACCGGCAATCGTGAACTTGTGGGTCTTGGACAGACGAGCGGAACCGGGGGTGCGGGACGCGAACATGCGAGACGTACCTCTTCGAATAGCGGGGCGTCGCTACAGCCGGGTGGCTCAGCGCCTTCTCGGCGGCGACGGAACGCAATTCTTAGCGGCAGCAAAATCCTGTGGCAAAGGTGTGACGTACTACCCCGGATAGTGGATCAGGGTCCGGTGCGGACGCCCGAAAAGTGGCCCTGCTACCCGTTCACGTGGTGATTATTCGTCCCTTTTGGCTCCACTAGTTCACTTCGTAAGTGATGTGGGTCCTATGTGCGGGCTCACATCGGGCCCGGCGCCATCTCACCACCTGTTGATTCCTCATTGCAAAGCGTGAAGGTTGTCATCCGGGAGGATGAGGTGGATGTCGCCGAACTCGTGCCAGAGGTAGAGACGGCGTAGTGCCTCGGCATAACCGCTCGTCAGGGCCTCGCGGCCGGCGATCGCCTCCAGCATCAGCAGATGCGAGGCCTCCGGCTCGTGCAGCCCGGTCAGCAGACCGTCCACGGCCCGTACCCCGCGTCCGGGCGTGACGACGAGGTCGGTCCAGCCGGATGCCGCCCGCACGGCCCCGTCGGGGTCTGCGGCCGACTCAAGGGCCCGTACCGCCGTCGTCCCGACCGCGACGATCCTCCCGCCCGTCGCCCGGCCACCACCCCTGAACGAGACGCTTCGCGCCCCGAGACGATGCGCACGGGCCGCGTTCACCAGCCACGCCGTGGTCGCGGGCACGGCGAAGCGCTCCGGGTACGGCGGTTCGTGCGCCTCCGCCGACGCCACACCCGTGTGCAGCGTGATCGGAGCGAACTGCACCCCCCGGCGCACCAGCCCCGCCACCAGGGCCTCGGTGAAGGGGCGGGCCGCACTCGGCATCTCGGCCGAGCCGGCCCCGTCGGGCGCGGGCAGCGCGAACACCGTCTGATACGCGGCCAGCGGCTGGTCCCGTTCCGTGTAGCGGTAGCGGATGGGCCTGCCGTACCTCTTCATCAGCGCCGGCACGTCGACCGACGCCCGGGCCCACCACAGCCGGTCCGCGCCCCTCACCAGCGGCTCCTCCGGTACGAGCAGCCCGCCACCGGGCAGCCGGATCTGCGCCCCCGCCGGGCCCCCCGCCCTCGGCAGCGTGCTCCCCGTCCCGTCCGGCGAACGCAGCTCCACCGCCCACAGGCCCTCGTCCCCACGCGTGGAGAAGTGGACGACCAGCCGCTCCGCGCGCAGTCGGCCGTTCACGGCGGCGGGCAGTGTCGCCGAGGTGTTCACGACCAGCACGTCACCGGCGCGCAGCAGCCCCGGCAGTTCCCGGAACGCGTGATGCGACACCTCCGTCCCGCGCGACACCATCAGCCGTACGTCGTCCCGCCCGCACCCGCGCTGCTCCGCCGGCACCCGCGCCGACAACTCCGCCGGCACCCGCAGCGTCTCCAGCGCCCTCATCGCGCCCCCAGCAGCGAAGGCGCGGCATACCGCCCGCTCACCGGCCGCTCGTCCAGCAGCCGCAGGAAGCCCGGCACCACCGACTCCGCCGATGGCCTCGGCTCGTCGTCGTCCGGCACGGCCGCCGCGTACAGATCCGTCTGCATGTCGCCCGGGTCGACCGTCCACACCCGCAGGTCCGGCTCCTCCACCGCCAGGACCGCCGCGAGGTGGTCGAGCGCCGCCTTCGACGCCCCGTAACCGCCCCACGTCTCGTACGCCTCCGCCGCCGCGTCCGACGAGACCGCGATCACCGCGCCCGCACCGCTCTCCCGCAGCAGCGGCAGCGCCTCCTGCACGAGCCCGAGCGCGGCCACCGCATTGGTCTCCAGCGCCACCCGCAGCCCTTCGAGCGGGAGCTCCGCGAGCCGCACCAGCGGCTCGGCGCCCAGCGCGCTGGCGTTGCTCACCAGCAGCTCGAGCGAGCCGAGGTCCCTGGCCGCGGACACCAGGTCCAGGCGGTGACCGGCGTCCGTGACGTCCCCGGGCAGGGCCACCACGCGTGTCCCGTACCGCTTCAGCTCGCCTGCGGTGCCCGCCAGTACGTCCGGCGTCCGCGCGTCCAGCACCAGATCCCAGCCACGCTGCGCGAGCGCCGCACCCAGCGCACGCCCGAGCCCCTTCGACGCCCCCGTGATGATCGCGACAGGCATGACATCCATCCCCTCTGTATCGGTGCCACCAGAGTGGATCGGGGCCCGGGCCGGCCACCTCGTCCCGGGGCCCGTACCGTGCAGGGCACTTCGACCTAGTCCCGGGGCCCGTACCGTGCAGGGCACTTCGACCTAGGCCCTCGGGCCCGGTCGGACGCCGTCCACAGGCCGATACGCACGGTCATGCCCCGCCGGTACGGTGATCTCATGAGCCATCGACCGAGCTCCGGCCTCGCCGCGGTGAGCACCGCTCTCCTCGCGATGAGCAGGCATCTCGAGGTGCGCGACGTCCTCAAGACGATCGTCGCCTCGGCCCGCGAGCTGCTCGACGCCGAGTACGCGGCGCTGGGCGTGCCCGACGACCACGGAGGCTTCGCCCAGTTCGTCGTCGACGGCGTCAACGACGAGCAGTGGCGGGCGATCGGCCCGCTCCCGCGCCAGCACGGCATCCTCGCCGCGATGCTCAGGGACGCGAAGCCCGAGCGGCTCGCCGATGTGCGCAAGGACCCGCGCTTCGAGGGCTGGCCGTCCGCCCACCCGGACATGTCCGACTTCCTGGGCCTGCCCATCAAGGACGGCGACGAGACGATCGGCGCGCTGTTCCTCGCCAACAAGAGGTGCCCCAGACCGGCAGGCAGCGGCTGCGGCTTCACCGGGGACGACGAGGAGCTCCTCTCGATCCTCGCCCAGCACGCCGCGATCGCCCTCACCAACGCCCGGCTGTACGAGCGCAGCCGCGAGCTCACCATCGCCGAGGAGCGCTCGCGCCTCGCCCATGAGCTCCACGACGCCGTCAGCCAGAAGCTGTTCTCGCTGCGGCTGACCGCCCAGGCCGCCGCCACGCTCGTGGACCGCGACCCCGTCCGCGCCAAGGGAGAGCTGCAGCAGGTGGCCGTCCTCGCCGCCGAGGCCGCCGACGAGCTGCGGGCGGCCGTGGTCGAGCTGCGCCCCGCCGCCCTCGACGAGGACGGCCTGGTGAACACGCTGCGTACGCAGATACAGGTCCTCGACCGCGCCCACACCGCCCACGTCACCTTCGACAGCTGCGGGGTCCGGGCACTGCCCGCCGCCCAGGAGGAGGCCCTCCTGCGGGTCGCCCAGGAGGCCCTGCACAACGCCCTGCGTCACTCGGGCGCGGAGCTCGTCGCGGTCAGCCTGGCCCGCAGGGGCCAGGGCGCGGTCCTCAGCGTCACGGACGACGGCAGGGGTTTCGAGCCCCGCTCGGTCCGCAGGGCGGGCCGCCACCTCGGTCTCGTCTCCATGCGCGACCGGGCGGGCGGTGTCGGCGGCACACTCACGGTGGAATCGGCGCCCGGCAAGGGCACCACGATCGAGATGGAGGTGCCCGGTGGGTGACAAGGCGATCCGGGTGCTGCTGGTGGACGACCATCAGGTCGTCCGCCGCGGCCTGCGTACGTTCCTCGAGGTTCAGGACGACATCGAGGTCGTGGGGGAGGCGGGGGACGGCGACGAGGGCGTCGCGCGTGCCGAGGAGCTGAAGCCCGACGTCGTCCTGATGGACGTGAAGATGCCCGGCACCGACGGCATCGAGGCGCTGCGCAAACTCCGCGCGCTCGCCAACCCGGCGAAGGTGCTGGTGGTCACGAGCTTCACGGAGCAGCGCACGGTGGTCCCCGCCCTGCGGGCCGGCGCGTCCGGTTATGTGTACAAGGACGTGGACCCGGAGGCGCTGGCCGGCGCGATCCGCTCCGTGCACGCGGGCCATGTCCTGCTCCAGCCCGAGGTCGCGGGTGCGCTGCTCGCCCAGGACGACCCCGCCACCGGGCAGGGGCGGGGGACGTCGCTCACCGAGCGGGAGCGCGAGGTGCTCGGCCTGATCGCCGACGGCCGCTCCAACCGGGAGATCGCGCGGGCCCTGGTCCTCTCCGAGAAGACGGTGAAGACGCACGTGTCGAACATTCTGATGAAGCTCGATCTTGCGGACCGTACCCAGGCCGCGCTCTGGGCCGTGCGCCACGGGCTCACGGGCTGATCGGATCGTTTCGGCAGGTCAGGGTGGCAACCATCCGGACCGTCGCCTTCCGGTCTGAGATTCATACCGTCGGGTGGATGTCGCCCACATGGCGTATCCCGGGCGATGTTCCGGCGTTCTCCATGGCGTGCTGCCGCGAACCCGCCGCAGCGATGACCAGGAGGATCCTGAAGTGAAGAACCTGAAGAAGGCCGTTGCCGTCACCATGGTCGCCGGTGGCCTCGTCGCCGCCGGTGCCGGTGTTGCGTCCGCCACCTCGGCGCACGCCGGCGGCCAGGCCGGCCACTCCCCGGGCGTCGGCTCCGGCAACCTGGTCCAGATCCCGGTCCACGTCCCGGTCAACGCCGTGGGCAACACGGTCAACGTCATCGGCGCGCTCAACCCGGCGTTCGGCAACGAGGGCGTCAACTTCTGAGTTCCGACGCAGCCGCCGGCGGTCCCCGCCGCGTCGCCGTGACCACCGGACCCCGGGCATCGCCCGGGGTCCGGTCGCCGCACGCGCATCACCCGCCTATGCGCCCCTCGCACCGCTGTGCCGCCGGGGCCCCGCCCGCCACCGCGACGCGGCGTCCGGCGGGGCAGGGCTCGAGACCCCGCTAGTGGTCCCTCTGCCGCTCCAGCTCCTCCACGTACGCGTTGTACGCCGCCACCTGGGCGCGCCGGGCCACCCGCTCCACCGGCCGCAGCGCCGCACCCCGCGCCGCCATTTCCGACGCGCTCACCGCACCGCCGTGCCCGTGGTCGTACGCCAGCGAGATCAGCAGCCCGATCCGCTGCGCCAGCTCCAGCACCCGCACCGCACGGGGCGGATACCCGGGCGCCAGCACTTCGCGGCCCGCGTGAGCCCGCGCACGGTACGCGTCCACCGCCGCCTCGGCGACCGGGCCCGACGCCGCCACATCGAGCCGCGACAGCACCGCCGTCGCCTCCCGCAGCGCCTCGGCGAGCTCGCGCTCCGCCTCGCCGAGCGAGGGCACGTCGGCCGGCGGAGCCTCCCGCACGGGCAGGCAGTGCCAGACGACCTCCACGTGCACGTCACCGGCCGGCCCGGCCTCGTACACCTCCGGCACCAGCCCGTACGCCGCCCCGTGGCCGACGACCGCCTCCTCGGCCTCCAGCGCCCGCGCATTGAACGCAGGCGGCCCGCTGAGCCCCAGCGGATGCCCCGGCGCGGGCAGCGCGACGCGGAAGCCGCTCACGCCGAACCCGCGCAGCCGCCCGAGCGCCAGCGTGAGCCCGACCGGGCCGGCCTCGCCCGGCAGCCCCTCCACACGGTGCACCGCGTCGTCCCCGACAATCGCAAGCACCGCGTCATCCGGTGATACAAATCCGGCCAACAGGGCATTTCCCCATGCGGCCAGCCGTCCTGAGCGTGGTTCCGAGAGCATGGACCCAGCCTAGGTACCGGACCGGGCCGTCGACCCACCCGGCAGGTGGCGTAGGTTTTCCCTGGGAGCCACGCCCACAGGCGCACCGGACTCCCGGGACTTCTCGAGACCTCTCGACGATTGCATGGGGAGACAACGCGCTCATGAGCGATGTACTGGAGCTGGTGGACGTATCCGTGGTCCGCGACGGACGCGCTCTGGTGGACGACGTCTCCTGGTCGGTCAAAGAGGGTGAGCGCTGGGTGATCCTCGGCCCCAACGGCGCCGGCAAGACCACCCTGCTCAACATCGCCTCCAGCTATCTCTTCCCCACCACCGGCACCGCGACCGTCCTCGGCGACAGGCTCGGCAAGGTGGACGTCTTCGAGCTCCGCCCCCGCATCGGCATTGCCGGCATCGCCATGGCGGAGAAGCTGCCCAAGCGCCAGACGGTCCTGCAGACCGTCCTCACCGCCGCCTACGGCATGACCGCCACCTGGCACGAGGACTACGACGCCGTCGACGAGGAGCGCGCCCGCGCCTTCCTCGACCGGCTCGGCATGTCCGACTACCTGGACCGCAAGTTCGGCACCCTCTCCGAGGGCGAGCGCAAGCGCACCCTCATCGCCCGCGCGCTGATGACCGACCCCGAGCTGCTGCTCCTGGACGAGCCCGCCGCCGGGCTCGACCTCGGCGGCCGCGAGGACCTGGTGCGCCGCCTCGGCCGCCTCGCCCGCGACCCCTACGCACCCTCCATGATCATGGTCACCCACCATGTCGAGGAGATCGCACCCGGCTTCACCCACGTCCTCATGGTCCGCCAGGGCAAGGTGCTCGCCGCCGGGCCCATGGAGACCGAGCTGACCTCCCGGAACCTGTCCCTCTGCTTCGGCCTGCCGCTCGTCGTCGAGAGCAACGGCGAACGCTGGACGGCCCAGGGCCTGCCGCTCTCCTGATCGCGCCCTGTCGGGGCGGCGTTCGCGGTCCTACCATGCCCCTGTGGACATCGACGCATGGGTGTGGTGGCTCATCGCAGCGGTGGGACTCGGCATCCCGCTCGTGCTCACCGCAATGCCCGAATTCGGCATGCTCTCCGCCGGAGCGGTCGCCGGAGCCGTCACCGCGGCCCTCGGCTTCGGCGTGGTGGCGCAAGTGGTGGTGTTCGCCGCGGTGTCGGTCGCGCTCATCGCGGTCGTACGGCCCATCGCGGCCCGCCACAGCTCCCAACGCCCCCCACTGGCCACGGGCGTCGACGCCCTGAGAGGCCGTCAAGCCGTCGTCCTGGAGCGGGTCGACGGCACCGGCGGCCGCATCAAACTCGCGGGCGAGGTCTGGTCGGCGCGTTCGCTCGACACGGAACGGGCCTTCGAACCCGGTGAGCAGGTCGACGTCGTGGAGATCGACGGAGCGACCGCCGTGGTCATGTGACCGCCCGCCAGTTGACCACCCGTCACGGCACCGGTGGCCACTCGTCATGATCATGTGACCGAACGGCCCCCAGGACCGTCCGCGGTCTGGGAAACTCGATCATCAGATTCATCCGGCAGCGAAGGGCACGGGGAGCACGATGCCATCGATCATCATCGTCCTGGTCATTCTGGTGATCCTGGTGTTCATCGCCCTGATCAAGACGATCCAGGTCATCCCGCAGGCCAGCGCCGCCATCGTGGAACGCTTCGGCCGCTACACCCGCACCCTCAACGCGGGCCTGAACATCGTGGTCCCGTTCATCGACTCGATCCGCAACCGGATCGACCTCCGGGAGCAGGTCGTCCCCTTCCCGCCCCAGCCGGTGATCACCCAGGACAACCTTGTCGTCAACATCGACACCGTCATCTACTACCAGGTGACCGACGCCAGGGCCGCGACGTACGAAGTCGCCAGCTACATCCAGGCGATCGAGCAGCTCACCGTCACCACCCTGCGCAACATCATCGGTGGCATGGACCTCGAGCGCACCCTCACCTCCCGCGAGGAGATCAACGCGGCCCTGCGCGGCGTCCTCGACGAGGCCACCGGCAAGTGGGGCATCCGCGTCAACCGCGTCGAGCTCAAGGCCATCGAGCCCCCGACCTCCATCCAGGACTCGATGGAGAAGCAGATGCGCGCCGACCGCGACAAGCGCGCCGCGATCCTCACCGCCGAAGGCATCCGCCAGTCGCAGATCCTCACAGCCGAGGGTGAGAAGCAGTCCGCGATCCTGCGTGCCGAAGGTGAGGCCAAGGCCGCCGCCCTGCGCGCCGAGGGCGAGGCCCAGGCGATCCGTACGGTCTTCGAGTCCATCCACGCCGGTGACCCCGACCAGAAGCTGCTCTCGTACCAGTACCTCCAGATGCTCCCGAAGATCGCCGAGGGCGACGCCAACAAGCTCTGGATCGTCCCCAGCGAGATCGGCGACGCGCTCAAGGGCCTCTCCGGCGCCCTCGGCAACTTCGGCGGCGGCCCGCTCGGCGGCAACCGGAGCGACAACGGCGGCAGCGGGAGCGGCGGCAACACCATCCCGAAGCAGGGCGGCGGCACCGAACGCCGCGAACAGCCCCCCATCGACTGACCCGGCCCCCCTCGACCGGCAGAGACGTGCAGTCGTGCATGATCGATGCGGCCCCTCGACCTTCACGGCGGGGAGGCAGCACTCTGATCATGTAAGGAGATGGCGTTGTCCATCTGGGAAGCGCTCGCGGTGTTCGCCGCCGGTACGGCAGCCGGCACGATCAACACCATCGTCGGCTCGGGAACGCTCATCACCTTCCCCGTTCTGCTCGCCACCGGTCTGCCCCCGGTCACCGCGACCGTCTCGAACGCCCTCGGCCTGATACCGGGATCGATCAGCGGAGCCATCGGCTACCGCGAGGAGCTCACCGGCCAGCGCCGCCGCATCCTCCGTCTCGGCTCCGCCGCCCTCATCGGCGGCCTCGGCGGAGCGATGCTGCTGCTCCTGCTGCCCTCGACGGCCTTCGAGACCGTCGTCCCCATCCTGGTCGCGCTCGCGCTCGTGCTCGTGATCCTGCAGCCGCGGATCACCGGGGCCGTCCAGCGCCGGCGCGAGCGCAACGGCTCCGGAGCCCCCCACCCCGACGGCGGACCGCTCCTCTTCACCGCCATCATGCTCGCCAGCGTCTACGGCGGATACTTCACCGCCGCCCAGGGGATCATCTACCTCTCCCTCATGGGCATGCTGCTCCACGACAGCATGCAACGCCTCAACGCCGCGAAGAACGTCCTGGCCGCGATCGTCAACGGCGTGGCCGCGCTCTTCTTCCTCTTCGTCGCCGACTTCGACTGGACCGCGGTCCTGCTGATCGCAGTCGGCTCCGCCATCGGCGGCCAGATCGGCGCCAGGATCGGCCGCAAGCTCTCGCCCACGGTGCTGCGGACCGTGATCGTCATCGTGGGTACGGCCGCCATCGTCCAGCTGGTGCTGCGCTGACACCGCCGGCGCCACCGGCACCGCGGAGGCCCGCCTCCCGAAAAAGGCGGGCCTCTGTCATCCATGCTTCCGTCGCCCGACGACTGCCGTCCGTACGACTGCGCGGTCACGCCGCCGACTGAACAACGGGCTGCGAGCTGTGCTGCGCCAGCCACTCCGGAAGCGCCGACCGCTCACCCGCCCGCAGAGCCAGCAGCATCGCGTCCGCCGGAGTCGGCACGAACGGCTCGTGCAGCAGCGGCATACCCGCCTGCTCCGGCGTACGGTCCGCCTTGCGGTGGTTGTCCTCGGCGCAGGACGCGACGGTGTTCAGCCAGCTGTCCGCACCACCCTGCGCTCGCGGCACCACGTGGTCCACGGTCGTCGCCCGCCGCCCGCAGTATGCGCACCGGTTCTGGTCCCGTACCAGGACACCCCGCCTCGACCACGGGGCCTGTCTTCGGAACGGCACCCGTACGTATCTGCAGAGCCTGATCACCCGGGGCACCGGAAGATCCACCTCGGCACCACGCACACGCAGCTCCGGGTGGGCCTGCTCGACGACGGCCTTGTCCTGCAGCACGAGCACCACCGCACGGTTGAGCGTCACCGTCGAAAGCGGCTCGAAGCTCGCGTTCAGTACCAGCGTGTCCCGCATTGTGCCCCACCTCCCGTGTGCCGGCCCGGCCCTTGTGGCGGGCTCTGGGCTTGGATCAACTTTGGCCGGGCACGCCGCGATGGACAACGCAATATCCGCGCAGAACGAAAGATGCCCGCTCCTGATCTCTCCAAGACCAGGAGCGGGCAAACAACAAGCGAACCCTCGGAAAGCTAGTGTCCTGCGCCGGAGATCCGTCGGCAGAAGCGGGCGAGGGATTCGAGGATTTCCTCGGCGCTCTTGGTCCAGATGAACGGCTTGGGGTCT